>CACWUI010000012.1 GCA_902764045.1 uncultured Lachnospiraceae bacterium | reverse complement strand
GGCTGGCTTCGCACAGGCTGGCAGCAGATGGGTAAAGGCACATCAAACCCTGACGGAAATACGGCTAAGCACTGGTCTTATTTTGGTGACAACGGCTGGCTGAGAACAGGGCTTCAGTCAATGGGCAGAGGAACATCGAATCCTGACGGATATAGTCCGAAACATTTAAGCTATTTCGGAAACAACGGATGGCTGGTGACAAACAGAAGATTCTCTGTGGCGGGAAGAATCTATACTGCTGACGGCAGAGGATGGGCTAAATAACGTTAAAATGTGGACCGGGGACGGTTTTTGTGTCTACCTTTAGGGAGACACAGAACTGTCCCATAGTCTCCAAATCTGTCATATGAAGGAGAAAACATTTATGAAAGGAAAAATGATAAGAAATAAATTATGCGTACTTGGCTTGGTGGCTGCCTCTGTTTCTGTTGGTGTGGCTACACCTTTAGTCGTGAACATGTCACAGGCTGAAGAAGTACAGGCTGCGACCAATAAGAAAAAGAAAGGTTGGAAAAACGAAAACGGTGGATGGAAATATTACAAAAACGGAACTGCCTATACAGGCTGGCATAAGATGGGCAAAGCCGAAGGAGAGAAAACCGAGCATTGGTCATACTTTGGTAAAGACGGCAAGATCTACACAGGATGGCGCAAGATGGGCAAAGCCGAAGGGGAAAAGAAGGAACACTGGTCTTATTTCGGACCCAACGGATGGCTTCGTACAGGCTGGCAGCAGATGGGTAAAGGTACATCAAATCCTGACGGTAATGCTGCGAAGCATTGGAGTTATTTCGGAAATAACGGTTGGTTAAGAACCGGATTACAGGATATGGGCAAGGGGACCCAAAATCCTGACGGTAATTCTGCAAAGCATAAGAGTTACTTCGGGGGTAACGGCTGGTTAGTTGTAAATAAACAGTTTACCGTCGGCAAAACCACGTATAAAGCTGACGGCAGAGGGTGGTGCAGTGTTTATCATCCGGAAAACAATGTTTTTATGAAGTATCTGAAGAAGATATATAATGGTGCAGACGCTTATATTGGCGGCTATCCGAAACATAATATTGACGATTGGGGTTCTTATGATGACTTCTATTATCATTATTTAAAATATGCAATAGCTGATTTTGACGGAGATAATACAAATGAATTACTTATTATGTATGATGCTCATGCACCAAGTGGACATCCCATTATGGAGATATATGAAAGAAATGGAAATTCTGTTAAATCAAAGGGTTTAGCCGGATTATGTAATGAAAGAATGTTTTATGGCACCAATCCGAAATTTACATTTTATAATAACGGATTATTTACATGGGATAACGCAAAGTTCAGTTTCAAACCCGGTATACTTAATAATACAGCTTATAACTATTTCAGTTATATGGAAAGCAAAGTGATCAAGAAATTGGGTCTTTCATTTGGCGGAATAACAGTGTATGAAAAAAGCGGAAATAAAATAAAAAGGGACACATTCTTCCAGGATGGAGAACAAAAAACAATTTCTGTTTCCCAATACAAAAATGAATTAAAGTTTTGGACTTCAGGAAAAAAAGTAAATGTAACATTGAAAGATTTTACTTCAAAAAACATAAAGTGATGATATAAAAACCGCCACCGAGTACCTTGAGACTAAAAACCGCCCCCGGTTCCTCTACAAAAATGCCGCACAGTGTGGTAGTATAAGCAAGGCAAAAAAGACTTGACTTAAATTCAGAGGAAAAACACTTGAGTAAAATAGTATTGGCGTTAGGCGGAAATGCTCTGGGGAGCACCCCGGAAAAGCAGCTGGAGCTGGTGAAGACCACATCCGCAGCTATAGTGGATATCATTGAATCCGGAAACGACGTGGTGATAGCCCATGGCAACGGCCCCCAGGTGGGCATGATAAATCTGGCCATGTCCTTAGCCGCGGGAGCCGATGACAAGATCCCTGAGATGCCGTACCCGGAATGCGGGGCCATGTCCCAGGGATATATAGGGTATCATCTTCAGCAGGCTATCGGTCATGAGCTTGAAAAAAGGGGCATACAAAAGAATGTGGCTACCATAGTCACCCAGGTGGTGGTAGATGAAAATGATCCGGCTTTTGAAAATCCCACAAAGCCCGTGGGACGTTTCTATACGAAAGAGGAAGCGGATAAACTTCAGGCAGAAGGAGTGGGAGTGTTTAAGGAGGATGCGGGAAGAGGGTATAGACGTGTTATAGCGTCACCCCTGCCCGAAAGGATCGTAGAGATAGATACCGTCAGAAAGCTGAACAGGGACGGGGATATCGTGATCACCGTAGGCGGCGGAGGCATTCCCGTGATAGAAACCCCGGAAGGACTGAAGGGCGTCCCCGGTGTGATAGACAAGGACAGATCGGCAGCCGGGCTTGCGGGAGAGATCGGGGCTGATGTGCTCATGATACTTACTGCGGTCGACAAGGTCTGCCTTGATTACAATACGGAAAATGAGCGAAGCATTGAAAAAATGACCGTGGATGAAGCAAAGGAATATGCCGCAAAGGGGGAGTTTGCTCCCGGCAGTATGCTTCCTAAGATAGAAGCCTGTATCAGCTTTTTGGAAAATAACAAAAAAGGTAAAGCGGTCATAGCGTCTCTTGAAAATGCGAAACCTGCTCTTGCGGGAGATTCCGGGACTGTGATAATACCGTGACAGAAGAGCGATTAGCATTGTCTAATCACTCTTTTTTTTGTACAATCAAAAGGAGGTTTGTAAAGCAAAGAAAGGAGTTAAGGAAATGAAAAGAAAAAGCATTATCACACTTGGTATCGCAGCAGCAATGGGGGCCACGGTCCTTGCCGGATGTAACGCAGATACAAAGGAAAAGCAACTGGATCTGAGCGTTCCTGCCAATGCAAAGGAACTGGCTGAGTCAGTACTTGCCAATATGGAAAATATAACATCCGTTGCGGGAGAACTTACCGAGAAATACTCCGGAGAGACCAAGTCATCGGGTTACTCCATAACCATGGACCTGGATATGACCATGAAGACCAAAGGCTATACAGAAGGCAAGGTGGATACTTCATATGCCGAGATGGAAATGGAATACAAGATGACAGGTCTTGAGAGCCTGATCGGTGCCGAGAATTCAAACAAGTCTGTAAAATATGAGGCTTACAGCACCGGAAGCAGAGAAGACGGCAAATTTACCAACTACGTTAAAACAGACGACGGGAACTGGACCAAAACAGAGGTGTCTGTTCCCATCACGCTTCTTGACGGACAGAGTTCCATTTACAAAGCAATTGCTGACGGAAAGGCAGAGGCAAAGCTTGCCGAGGGAACTGAAAAAGTAAACGGTAAAGAGGCCTATAAGATGGAATCGGTTATTACGGGAGACCTGTTCCAGAATGCTCTGGGCGGTGTCGATATGGCGCAGTCGGCAGGTATGGATTCTGTGGATCTCAGCAAGCTTTCCATTCCCGTAACGCTTTATGTATATAAGGATACCAAGTATCCTGCAAAGGTAGAGATGGATGCAAAAGAATTCGGCGAGCAGATGTACAGCCAGATGACATCAAGCGCCGTAGGAACAACCGGTCTGGAAATGAATCTTAAAGAATTCGAGATCGAGATGAACTTCGACGATTATAATTCAGTCAAGAAATTTACCATTCCACAGGATGTAATAGACGCTGCAGGCGGTGAGGCTGAGAGCGCTGCAGAGGAGGCATCTTCTGCAGCATCAGAGGCTGCATCTTCAGCATCAGAAGCAGCATCTTCCGCGGCTTCAGAGGCTGCAACAGCTGCAAGCACCACTGCTTCAGCAAGCTGACAATAATTTGAAAGGGCTTTAGGCTTTAATGGTACTTCAATGGTTTTTACTGGCATTAGGATTTGCCATGTTGATAAAGGGCGCTGACTTTTTTGTGGACGGCGCCGTGGGGATCGCCAAACGATTCGGCATTCCCCAGCTTGTAATAGGTCTTACCATCGTGGCTATGGGGACAAGTGCCCCGGAGGCGGCGGTAAGTATCTCGGCGGCGGTCAAGGGAAATGCCGATATCACGGTCGGCAATATTTTAGGAAGCAACATTTTAAATATCCTTATTGTTTTAGGCATTACCGCCCTGATAACGGTACTATCCGTTTCGGTGACTACCGTCAAATATGAGATACCTTATCTCCTGATCATTACCGCGGTTCTTTTCCTTTTAGGTCTGGACGGAAATATCACTTTTCTTGACGGACTGGTGCTGATCGCGCTGCTTGCATTATATTTTGTATATCTGTTAAGGCTTGCAAGGACTAAAAAAGATGAAGAACAGGATGAACATAAAAAGCCGTTGAAGCTGCCTGTGGCTTTGATCCTGACAGGGATCGGGGTGGCTCTTATCATCTTCGGAAGCCGGTTTACCGTAAATGCGGCTACCGAGATAGCAAAAGCCTTCGGAGTAAGTGACAGGTTTATCGGGCTGACTGTGGTGGCATTCGGAACATCCCTTCCGGAGATAGTTACCTCGATAACAGCGGCAAAGAAGGGAAGTGCGGATATCGCCATCGGCAATGTTGTGGGCAGTAATATCTTCAACATAGTTTTTATTGTGGGTATCTCAGCCCTTATTACCACGGTGCCCTTTGCGGTATCCTTCAGGTGGGACACCGCCGTTTCCTTTGCTGCGGCAGCAGCCCTTCTTGCCTTCTGTTTTAAGAGAAAAAAGCTGTACAGATGGGTGGGGGCAGTGTTCCTGGCCGGATATGCGGCGTATTTTGTGTTTATATTGTTATAGCAGAATAGAAGGGGACGCGGATTTTGAGGGGTCACCTCAAAGACCTGTCCCCTTTTAATTTTAAAACCTGCCCTTAAGATTCGGGATCCTGGAAAACAGGGGATAAAGCGCACAGGATATTCCCGTGGCCGCTCCCCCCTGTATAAGGTTCATGGGAATCTCCAAAAATGCGGCAGTGCCGTAAAGAGCCAGCTCAAATATAAGATAACCCCCAGTTATGATTGCAGTGGAGACAATTCCGCTTATTATAAGCCGCACCATTGGCGAATGGATGCGGTTTTTTGTTTTTTTGTAAATAAGGCTCACAACAATGGCGCAGACCGCTTTAATACCGAATGAAACAGGGCTGTATACGGGATAGCCGCTGAAAAGATCCGCCAACCCGGAGCCTATGCCCGCTGAAAGCATACCGAGACCCATGCCCGGGAAAATTCCCGCAAGGATGACAAATGCATCACCGAAATGAATGTACCCCTGGGTGGCGGGAACGGGTATCTTTATAATGAAAGTTGCAACGCAGACAATGGCGGCAAAAAGCGCCGTTACGGTTATATCTGAAGTTTTGATCGATTTTTTCATTTGACCCCCCTTTTGAAAAAAGTAACATTATAATATACTTTAGAGTATCGATTGTAAAATATATGATCTTTATTATCCGTGATAAGTTTTTCTTATCACAAGAAACTCTGCATGAAAAGAATGATACAGGATGAGGGGCTATGAGTAAAATACAAGAAATAAATAATCCTTTATTTACCAGAGAGAATGCTGCTGCCATAGTGGTGCCGGGCGTAGTAAAGGATGACCTGTGCGGTATCGTGGAGGATAAATTAAAAAAGGCGGGATTTTATTACCGTATTTCTTCCCGGATAAAAACGCCGGATTCCATTTTGGAAAAAATGTTCAGAAGAGGCTACGGCGTAAAAGGTTCCAAATATGAGCATAAAAAGCTGCAGGATCTTATCGGTGTAAGGATAATCCTGTACTATGAGGACGATATCTCCATAGTACGAAAGCTGTTGGATTCCCTGTTTTCCGAGCCCGGAGAATGGGAGACCACGGAAATAACCGATTCGGAATTCCACGCCATGAAGATAAACGGGATCTTTAAGATACCGGAATACCTCCGGAACATGATAGTAAACAATGAACTTAAGGATTATGTTGACGACACATTGGAGATCCAGATAAGGACAAATGCATTTGAAGGCTGGCATGAGATAGAGCATGACCTGCATTATAAAGGATCAGCTTTCGGAGATTCCAGCGCCGGTCTTTCGAGACGTATGAACTCCATCCTTGCAACTTATGAACTTTGTGATGATTCTCTGGTGAAGCTTTTGGAGGATCTGGGTCATCAGCATTATAAAGATCAAAAATGGGAAGATATGATCAGGTGCCACTACAGGATCAAATTTTCCGCAGATCCTCTTTTACCCGAGATCAGGAAGTGTTTTGACGAAGATACGGATCTGGCAAAAAGTGTTTTTAAATTTGAAAGAGCAAGATTGTTTGAGGCGCTTTGGAACAGAAATGCAGACATGACAAAGAGATATACGGTAAATGATATCGTAAAAGTCGTAAATGAGATCGGACTCAGGAATGACAGGCTTTTTGAAATCTTTGCGGACACAGGCAAAAAAAGTACCCTTATAAAAAGAAAGAAGTTCGAGCCTTTTAAGTCTCTGGGAACCTTTCCCGTTTTTGCATCCGGAGTTGAGATATGCACTGATGAAGGAGTGGAAAAGACTTTTGACAGAGCAGTGGAAATGATATATTCATGGATAAGATCAAGACTGTCCGAGGTATTTGATCTGCCGGAAAGCCCTGTTGACTTTAACGATGAAAAGCCGGGATACAGGATAATAATGGAGTACGACAGAAATGATCTAAGGTTTTCCCAGATGACTACCCATCCCGATGCACTGGTGGCAAGCCGTATGTGGATATCCAATGCCACAGTGGAATTGCGTGACGACAAGCTTGTGTTGGTGGTCACTAACCGTTTTGCCGAGCCTGTTGAAAAATACAGGGATACAAAGAACGGTCTTTTTTCCCGTCCCAATTTTTACGGAGAAATCGCGGATAATATAGGGATCATAGACGTGGAACCTCTTTGTGAAAGCGCAAAGGAAGTTGACGAAGAAAATATCGAAGAACTTTTTGACCTGATCTACAGCGGCCGCAGGCATTTCCCCGTGGTAGTGTTTATGGTAAGCGACAGATTATGGGTTGATAAATTCGATATCAATTATTTCGCTTTTCTGGTTGGGTATTATGCCCATATCAGGATCATTTACGATGAAAAATTACAAAGCCGTATTGCAAAGGAGTATCATCTGGATCCCGAAAAGTATATGGATTCCATAACCGTGGTCTACCCCGGGGAGGCTCCCGTAACCAGCTATAAAGACGATATCCTTGATTCATCCTATGAGATCATCAAATACGAGACGAAAAAGTACTGGAACGAAAAAGGCTGCAGGGCCTTCAGGCGTCGTCTGATCGCGGACATCAGGGAAAAGATAGTTGAAAACGTGGATGATGATGTATATAAATACGGCAATTCATTTAAACTGGCACAGGCAGATGAAAAGTGGGATGTGGTTGATGAAAACGGAGACCCTTACGGATACACAATTGAAAGGGCGGATGCCAAGCATCTTAAAGGAGAGCTTTTTCACAGGGTTGTAAGCATATATACCATAAGCCGGGACGGAAGAGTTCTGATCACCAGAAGGTCAATGGCCAAGAGTCATCCTCATAAATGGGAAGTGACATGCGGGTCGGTTCTTGCCGGAGAGTCGCCTGTTGAAGGGGCCATAAGAGAGCTGAAGGAGGAAACTGGCATTGATGTCGAAGAAAAGGATCTGATCCCCGTATATAAGCACAGCGACAGGCGCAGACACTGCGTGTACTACGGCTTTGTAGTATTTATAGAAACGTCGGATACCCGGATAGATCTGGAGCCGGATGAGACGGATAAGTACGAGTTTATGCCGGTCAAGGAGTTTCCCGAGTTTGCAAAGAGCGGGCAGTTTGTGCGCTCAGAGTCGGAACGGTTTGTAAAATTTGAGAAAGAGATCAAGGAGAAAATGGGGGTTAAGTAAATGAGATTTGCCCACCTTTCGGACCTGCATCTGGGGATAAGGATATGCGACGTGAAAATGGCTGAGGACCAACGCTTTATCCTGGATCAGATAGCGGAGATCATAGAAGCGCATAAGCCGGACGGGGTTTTTATCAGCGGTGACATATACGACAGACCCATTCCCCCCGAGGAGTCCGTGGAGATGCTCAGTAATTTTCTGACGCGCATAAGGCGGGCGGGATCCGAGATCTACATGATAAGCGGCAATCATGACAGCCCGGAAAGGATAGATTTCGGAAAGGAGTTGTTCGGGAGCGCCGGGATCTTTATCGGCGGCAAGTACGAGGGAAGAGTAAAAAAGATAAGCCGTAAAGACGAATACGGTGAGATTGACATTTATCTTTTGCCATTTATCAAGCCCTCTTATGTAAATAATCATCTGTCGGAAGAGGAGAGGGTGGAAAGCACGGATTATGACGGCGCGGTAAGAAAAGCCCTGGCAGGTGTCAGTCCGGATAAAGAAAAAAGAAACATCATCCTTGCCCATCAGTTCGTGCAGGGTGCCACAAGGAGTGATTCGGAAGAGGTTCTGGTGGGATTTATCGATGCCATAAGCGCGGATATATTTGAGGACTTTGATTATGTGGCTCTGGGGCATCTTCACAAGAGGCAGAGCATAAAACGGGACACCCTCGTTTATTCGGGTTCACCTCTTAAATATTCTTTTAAAGAAGAAAAAAATGAAAAGAGCGTGACTTTTGTCGAACTTAAGGAAAAAGGAAATATTGCGATATCCACGGTTCCTCTTATGCCCAGGCGTGAAATGAAAAACTTAAAAGGCAGGTTCGAAGATCTGATGAAAAAAAAGTCCGGAGATTTCGTGCGGGTGGTGCTTACGGATGAGATCCCAATTCCCTTTGCCTTTAATAAATTACGAAATTCATACCCGAATATCTTGAGACTTGAATATGATAAAAGCAAAAATTATTCCGAATTATTAAACAAAAACACAAGGCTTAAAGAAAAGACTCCGCTTGAACTGTTTGACGAGTTTTATCTGAAGAGCAACGGACGGGAGTTGGACGGGGAACAGAAAAAATTTCTTGCGGAGATCATTGAAGAGGGAAAGGAGTAAAAGTTGCGACCTTTAAAGCTTACAATTTCGGCCTTCGGTTCATATGCCGAAACGCAGGAAATAGATTTTGAGGGCTTTGGCGAAAGCGGGCTTTATCTTATAACAGGGGACACGGGATCAGGTAAGACCTCTGTTTTTGATGCTATCGTTTATGCGCTTTACGGTCAGGTGAGCGGGCAGCTCCGCCAGCCGTCAGATGTGCATTGCAAGTTCGCGGATGATTCTGTTCAAACCTTTGTTGATCTGACCTTTGATTACAGGGGGGAAGTGTACCGTGTAAGAAGAGAGCCCGAGGTCTTAAAACCCGTGACCCGGGGAAAAAAGACAAATGATGACGGAAGCCTGAAAATGACAAAGAGGCCTGCCGCGGCTTCGTTTACCGGACCTGACGGCGCAGAGATAACAGGCGTTGCAAAAACGGATGAAAAGGTGCGTGAGCTGATAGGACTTGACTGCAAACAGTTTCTGCAGGTGGCCATGATCGCCCAGGGAAGTTTTTATAAGCTGCTGCTTGAAAACACTACCGAAAAGACCGAGATACTGCGCAAGATCTTTCATACGGAGGATTACAGAGATATCATTGACAGACTGAAGGCAGAAAATGATGAGGCTCTGGCAGCGTATAAAAAAATAAAAGAGAGCATTGAGGAAATAAAAGGCAGTTTTAAATACCCCGGGGAGGACTTTGAAGAGACAGACTCCGATGAGAATACCGAAGAAACCGTAAAGAAGATAATCGCGTCCGATAAAAACCTTAAAAAAGAGACGGACCAAAAAACGGAAGAGACAAATAAACTCCTGGAAAAACTTGCCGCGGGAAGAGCCAGAGTGACGGGAGAAAAGGAAAAGGCAGTAAAGGCTTTAAGGGAATTAAAAGAAGGGCTTCAGTCTATCAGCGTAACAAAGGAAAAACTGGAAAAAGCGGATGCGGCCTATATGTCGGCCCGACGTGACTATGAGGATCTGGGTTCGGAGTATAAGGCTAAGCAGCTTTTATTTTTTGATTCCTCAGCAGGGATACTTGCGGCTGATCTAAAGGATGGTAAGCCCTGCCCCGTGTGCGGTTCCACCAGTCATCCGAACCCTGCGCCTGCAGTGGAGGATGCCCCGTCCCAGGCGGAGGTGGAAAGGCTGCGTAAGGCTCTTAAGAAGTCAGGTGAAGATGCTGAAAAAAAGGCGGGACTTCGTGCTAAGCAGGAAGGCGTTTTCCGTGAGCAAAAAAATGCATTTGAAAAAAGGATCAAAGACGCCGTAAAAAGCGGTCTGATAAACACGGACTTTTCCGGATCTGATGACAGTGATCCCGAAGAAATGAAAGAAAGACTTCTTTCCGATATAGAAAGCACAGGCAGACCGTTTGAGGAGGAAAAGGAAAGACTGGACGGGGAGGAAAGGGCTTTAAGGTCTTCGCTGAAAGATTTAAATAAAACAAGAGACATCCTTCTTACCCGCATTTCCTCCAACGCGGAAAATCTGGAGAGACTGAAAGAGGCTGAAAAGCTGATGGATGAAGCAGAAAAACGTTACATATTTATAAGCGACCTTTATAATACCGCTGCCGGAAACAACACGGGTTCCAACTTAAATTTCGAAACCTTTGCCCAGCAGGAGTCATTCGACAACATCATCGTCAGGGCAAATGCACACTTGAGCGAGATGACTGGAGACCGGTTCCAGCTTGAAAGATCCGAAGAAACGGGCGGTAAAGCCAGGGTGGGGCTTGATCTTAAGGTTATCGACAATTACAACGCCACCACCAGAAAGGTAAAGATGCTCTCCGGCGGAGAGCTTTTTGAGGCTTCCCTGTCCCTTGCCCTGGGTCTTTCCGAGGAAGTGCAGGCGGCATCCGGAGGAGTAAGCATAGATACCCTTTTTGTGGACGAAGGCTTCGGGTCCCTTGACAAGGAATCTCTTGACCAGGCGATACAGGTGCTGCAGAGACTGTCTGCGGGGAACCGTCTGATAGGCATCATTTCCCACGTTTCAGAGCTTAAAACAATGATAAAAAATAAAATAATCGCGGAGAAAAACTCATACGGAACAAGCCATGTTTCCGTTGTTACAGAATAAAATAAAAATGTATAAACATTCATTTTCTTTTTTTAACTTTTAAGAGAAAAAAATAGATAAATTAAAGATTAATAGGGGATTAAACAAAAATTAACAAATTATAAAATTTCCTTGCAATTAAGGCTTTATTCGTGTATATTTAACGTGTATTGCTCGGCGCGATATATCTATTAAACTTAAAGAAGGAGATGAGTGTTGAATTGGGTTATTTACAGAATCAAATGAGTACAATGGGAGAATTCCTTCAGGAAGAACTTCAAGTTGAAAACGTATTTGAAATACCTGTTAAGAACCCTATTCCTTCCATCACTCTTGACGGTGGGGGAGGCGAATCAGGTAATATATTCTTCGCCGAATCTACTGTTACGGCATGGATTGTAATGGGGTGCTTGATTGTACTCACAATCATTTTAACATCAGGCTTCAGGATAAGAAAGCTTTCTGCAAAGCAGACTTCAGCTGAAGGCTGGTTCACCATGTTCTACGGTATGGTTAAAAACATGCTCGGACATGAGGCTATGGGCTACGCGCCTTATATGTGCTCAGTTCTTTTCTTTATCGGACTGTGCAACATATTCGGTATTTTCGGATTTAAGCCACCTACAAAGGATCTGAACGTCACGGCGGCGTTGGCTATGATGACCATAGTTATCGTACAGATAGCTTCCATCAGAGCGCACGGTGTCGGAGGCTGGTTGAAAGGCTTTAAGTCCAATCCTATGAACGTTCTCGAGTTGTTCACAAGACCTTTGTCATTGTGTATGCGACTTTTCGGTAACGTTCTCGGAGCATTCGTTATTATGAAACTTATTGAGCACATTATTCCCGTTGTTCTTCCGGGATTCGTAAGTTTGTACTTCGATATCTTTGACGGACTATTGCAGGCATATGTGTTTACGTTCCTTTCCTCGTTGTTTATCTCAGAGGCAGTGGAATAAAGCTGAGCATTAAAATTTGTAACTGTTAACATTTTGATTTTTAGTTTTAAATTAGTTTAATCTATTGAAAAGAAAAGGAGATTATTAATTATGGGTGGATTAGCAATTGGAGCAGGTATGGCGGTTATGACAGGTTTCGCAGCCGGTATTTCAATCGGTAGTGCGACAGGTAAGGCAACAGAGGCCGTTGCAAGACAGCCTGAGGCAGCAGGTAACATCAGATCAACTCTTATCCTTGGTAGTGCTCTTGCAGAGGCGACCGCTATCTACGGATTCGTTGTTGCCCTCCTCATCATCGTTATGTTGAAGTAATAGGGTTGGGGAGTAATTATAATTTATTGAACATTTTGAAAGGCGGTTTTAAAAATGCTTAAAGTAAATATCAATATAATTTTTACGGTAATAAACGTAATTATTATTTATATCGTCCTCAGTAAGTTCATGTTCAAAAAGATGGAAGCAAAGTTTGCAAAAAGAGCTACTGCTATTGACAAGGAGTTCGAGGAAGCGGCGCTCAAGCAGAAAGAAGCAGATGCTCTTAATGAAGAATATCAGCAGAAAGTTGCTTCAATCGGAACTGAAAGAGAAGAGGTTATGAGAGAAGCTCGCGCTCAGGCGGACGAGGAAGCTCGTCAGATCAAGGAAGCAGCCAGTTCTGAAGCAGAAAACATCAAAGCTTCTGCACAGAATACTGCTGAGGCACAGAAGGATCAGATCCTTCGCAGAGCTGAGCAGGAAGTTGCCGACATGGTCATGGAAGCAGCTACGAAAGCTGTTGGAGGACAGAAAGGCGCTAAAGTTGACGGAGCACTTTATGATGATTTCTTAAATAAAGCAGGTGATAAAGAGTGAGACAGGATGACAAAGTAGGTGGCATTAATAAAGCTATTCTTACGTATGTCACACCGCCGACTGATGCACAGTTGGAGGGCATTCGTAAGTTTCTTGCTACTAAATACAATAATGAAAATATTGAAATTGAATGTGTAGAAGATCCATCTATAGGAAGCGGTTTTGTCATTCGTGCAGGTAATCATGAGTATGACTGGAGTGAAAGAGGTCGTATAGAACAGCTCAAAGAGAAAGTTCAGAGCGCTGTATCTAATACGGATATAAATCAGGATGATCTCATCTCCATCCTTAAGTCAGAAATAAACGAATTCGAATTACGCGTCGAGAGCAAAGAAGTCGGTGTCGTTACAAGCGTTGCCGATGCTACTGCAAATGTAGTTGGTATTAACCATGCTTTCTATGGAGAGATTGTTGTTTTTGATAACAACGTTAAGGGAATGGTCCTCGATATCAGAAGAGAAGATATCGGTGTAATCCTTTTTGACAGTGAAGCAGAGCTTCATGAAGGAAGCCGTGTTGTTCGTACGGGCAAGATGGCAAGTATACCGGTGGGAGACCAGTTCTGCGGAAGAGTTGTAAATGCGCTTGGAGAGCCTATTGACGGATTAGGAGAGATCCCCAGTGAGGGATTCCGTCCTATTGAGTTTAATGCGCCTTCCATCGTTGCAAGACAGCCGGTTTCCGTACCTATGCAGACAGGTATCCTTTCGATTGATGCGATGTTCCCTATTGCCAGAGGACAGAGAGAGTTGATTATTGGAGACCGTCAGACAGGTAAGACATCCATCGCCACTGACACCATCCTTAATCAGAAAGACAATGATGTTATCTGTATCTATGTAGGTATAGGTCAGAAAGCATCAACCATTGCAAAGATTGCCAATATGCTTAAGCAGCAGGGAGCTATGGATTACACCGTAATCTTTTCAGCTACTGCTTCCGAGCCTGCGGCTTTGCAGTATATCATACCTTATAGTGCAACAGCTCTCGCCGAGCATTTTATGTATAGTGGAAAAGATGTACTCATTATCTATGATGATCTTTCAAAGCACGCTGTGGCATACAGAGCTATATCCCTTCTTTTGGGACGTTCTCCCGGTCGAGAGGCTTATCCCGGAGACGTATTCTATCTGCACTCAAGACTTCTTGAACGTTCGGCGCGTCTTTCAGATGAAGCCGGCGGAGGATCGATAACAGCTCTTCCCGTAATAGAGACACAGGCGGGTGACGTTTCCGCGTATATCCCTACCAACGTTATCTCTATTACCGACGGACAGATATTCCTTGAGAGTGAACTCTTCTTCTCGGGTCAGAGACCTGCGGTAAACGTCGGTCTTTCGGTATCCCGAGTTGGTGGTGCCGCTCAGACCAAGGCTACCAAGAAGGCTTCAGGTTCACTCCGTGTGGATCTGGCGCAGTACCGAGAGATGGAAGTATTTACCCAGTTCTCATCCGAGCTGGACGACAAGACAAAGGCACAGCTGAATTACGGTCGTTCACTTATGGAGCTTCTTAAGCAGCCCTTAGGTCATCCCATTACCATGGCTGACCAGGTTATTACCCTTGTGGCAGCTACCAACAGGACATTTTCCGATATGCCTGTTGAGGAAGTAAAGCCTTATCAGGGTGAGTTATTGGATTTCATTCACAGAGTGCATCCCGAGATCGTTAATGAACTCAACTCCAGCAAGAAACTTGAAGATACCTTAAAGGATGATATCATCAAGGCTACTGAAGAGTTCAGGGAGCAGAGAAAAGATTATGAAGCTGCAAAGGCAGTTGATGAGAAAAAAGCTGAGGCTGAAGCTGAGACTGCAGCTGAGACCGAAGAAGAAAAAAGTGAAGGCTGATTTTATATAACGAACTTGGCCGCTGATAAGCGGCAGAGGAGGTAATAATGCCTAGTGCAAAAGAGATAAAAAGCAGTATGCGTGGTATACGTGACACCATGAAGATCACTAAAGCCATGTATATGATTTCTACAATCAAGATGCGCAAGGCTAAACATCAGCTGGAGGCTACGGAGCCTTATTTCTACGGATTACAGGAGGCTATGAGTTCCATTTTATTTAATTTTCCTACTATCCGCAGCCGCTATTTTGGAGAAACGGAAGGCGGAGAGGATGAGGGAACCAATGAATCAGGAACCGTAAAAAAAGGTTATATCGTTCTTTCTTCTGACAGAGGTTTGGCCGGAGCATACAATCAGAATGTCTTCAAAGTCATAGAGAATTTGGTAAAAGACATGTCTGATGAAGAATATGAATTAATGGTGGTCGGAGAATTGGGCTTGCATACACTTGCAGGACGTGGCTACAACGTTAATCAGGATTTTCATTATACTGCTACTGAGCCGTCTTTGGAGCGTGCAAGGCTTGTTTCCGAAAACCTCATAAAAGATTTTTATGAAGGAAAGTACGATGAACTGCACGTTGTATATACCCGTATGATCAACAGTATGGAGACGACGGTTGAGATCCAGCAGTTACTTCCGTTGAAGAGAACGGATTTCATTGACATGGAGAACGCAAAGATCCCCAGACATTTAAGAAAGTCTGACACGGGTAATCTCGGTGATATCGAAGGTGATCCCAACGAATACCTTATCGAGCCTTCACCGCAGGTTGTCCTTGAAGAGATCGTGCGTAATTATGTTATAGGTTATATATACGGTACACTGGTCCAGGCTACTGCATGCGAGGAGAATTCCCGAATGACGGCCATGAAGTCTGCAACAGACAATGCAAAGGATATGTTAAATGTCCTTACCGTACAGTACAACCGGGTGCGTCAGGCAGCTATTACACAGCAGATCACGGAGATCTCCTCCGGCGCCAGAGCACTGAAAAAAAACAAAGAAAAAAGCTAAATGAGGTGTGAAAGAAAAAACATGGACGAAAGCATAAACATTGGAACCATCGTACAGGTTTCCGGTCCTGTTGTCGATGTTAAATTTTCAAAAAAATCACTTCCTGCCATAAAGAATGCACTTTATGTTGAACATGACGGAGTAAAAAGCGTTATGGAGGTAGCACAGCATATCGGTGACGATATGGTACGCTGCATCATGCTTAACGCATCTGAAGGACTGGCCAGAGACATGCGCGTTGTTGATACGGGTGCGGCCGTTTCTGTGCCTGTCGGTAAGAATGTTCTGGGGCGTTTGTTTGACGTACTCGGTAATACTCTTGATGGTAAGGAGTCGCTTGAAGGCGAAGAGCACTGGGTTATCCACAGGGATCCGCCCACATTCGCCGACCAGAGTCCCGTGCAGGAGATGTTTGAGACCGGAATCAAGGTTATCGACCTTCTTGCTCCCTATGCTAAGGGTGGTAAGATCGGTCTGTTCGGAGGAGCCGGTGTTGGTAAGACCGTGCTTATCCAGGAACTTATAAACAATATCGCTAACGAGAGTGGCGGTTATTCAATATTCACCGGTGTTGGAGAGCGTTCAAGAGAGGGTAATATTCACCGGTGTTGGAGAGCGTTCAAGAGAGGGTAATGACCTTTGGCTCGAGATGACGGAGTCGGGAGTTATTTCCAAGACGGCACTTGTGTTCGGACAGATGAACGAGCCCCCCGGAGCGCGTATGCGAGTTGCGGAGACAGGTCTTACAATGGCTGAGTATTTCCGTGATGTTGAAAATAAAGAGGTCCTTCTCTTTATCGATAACATCTTCCGTTTCGTGCAGGCAGGTTCCGAGGTGTCATCCCTTTTGGGACGTATGCCTTCAGCCGTTGGTTACCAGCCTACCCTGGCTAATGACATGGGTGAGCTTCAGGAGCGTATCGCTTCTACTAAGAACGGAGCTATCACATCGGTTCAGGCCGTTTACGTTCCTGCCGATGACTTTACGGATCCTGCTCCCGCTACACTTTTCGCTCACCTGGATGCTACCACGGTTCTTTCAAGAGCGATCACCGAGAAGGGTATCTATCCTGCGGTGGATCCTCTTGAGTCAACCTCACGTATCCTTGAGCCTGATGTTGTAGGCGAAGAGCATTACAAGACTGCGCGTGCAGTGCAGGAGATACTTCAGAAGTATAAGCAGCTTCAGGATATCATCGCCATCATGGGTATGGAGGAACTTTCAGACGAGGATAAACTTACGGTTTATCGTGCACGTAAGGTAGAGAGATTCCTTTCACAGCCCTTCCATGTAGCTGAGGTCTTCACAGGTGTTCCGGGACAGTACGTTCCCGTAGCTGAGACTGTAAGAGGTTTCCAGGCTATCCTTGACGGTGAGATGGATGAGTATCCGGAGGCAGCATTCTTCAACGTAGGTCCAATTGAGGATGTAAAGAAGAAAGCAGCT
>CACWUI010000011.1 GCA_902764045.1 uncultured Lachnospiraceae bacterium | reverse complement strand
ATCATCTCCTATTGTATAACCTACTGTGTTGTTAACGATGTTACCGGAGTTCATGGTGAACTTTCCGTTTGTTACATATATAGGCGCACAACCGAGTGGCTGTTTGCTGTATGTACCCTCACCTGCTACCGTATTGAAATCTTTAAAAGTACCTCCGTCGATCGTTAACTCACCGCTCTCCTGAGTGATGAAGAATCCGGTGTTATTATTAAGGTAGCTTCCGTCACTCGAACTCTTATCCCATGTATGAGCAGCCGAGTTGCCGTACTTCTTGCCGGCAGGATGACCTGCGACCGGAGTCTTTGGTAATTGTCCGTTGGCACAGCGGTCTTCGGGGTAATAAATAGGAACCTTCTTTTTAACAGAACCCAAGATGTTTACAGGTGCAACCAATCCATCCCCTGAATAATAACCCATTTTAAGAGTTCCGCCCTCAACTTCAACATGGGTTTTTACCTGTGAAATTGTTGGAATATTCCCATATTTATCTTTATGATCAGGATCTAAAACATAAGCATTAAAATCCCCCCCGCTAACTCTGAACGCAAGATCTCTCTCAGGAGTTATCATCAATTGGCTTAAATCATGTTTCGCTACCAGTGCCCAACCATTGCTGTTAACCAAATAGTTCATGACCTTTTGTGTTCCGGCATTGTTAGTGGCATATTTTTGTGCATTATGCCATGTAAACTTCGCTTCCTGACCCGCATAAGCAGCCGGATCTACCCATGAAACATTGTAAAAAGTCTTACCTTTCCAAACGGTAGAACCAAAATCATTTCCATTACCAATAAGCACTTTACCCTGGTCATTATATATATATCCGTTTAAATTTAAGTTTCCATCACTTGTCTGAACATCCTGATATTCATAACGCTGAACCACCTGACCCGGTGTAGAACCATCATCACACTGCTGCTGATTTGCAACTGCAGACACGTCGCTCGTCTTAGTCGTCAATTCACCTGACATGGTGATATTCTCGCCAACTGTGAGTTTCCCCTTAACTCTGAACATGGAATCACTTCCGGAAAAATCAGAGGTTCTTACAAACTTCACATTGTTTCCGGCAGTACTTACAAGTCTTATGTTGGCATTCGCAGGGATCTCAATCGTCTTGTCCATAACAAAACAATTAAGCTCGCCTGAATCTTTATCGTATGAACCATCATTATATGTAGTAGTCATACTGTTATCTACAAATATAACAAGCTCTTTATCTGCACTTGTCCAGCCATTGCTGACAGCTGTCTGTATCGCAAGCCTTAACTGCTCGGCACTTCTGACAACGGTCATTTTCTTGCCGTTGTAGTCTTGGCGTGAAGATGCGCCGCCGGCTCTTATCTCCCCCGGATCCCCGGCATTTTGGTAAAGTATAGTTTCTGCCGCATCTGCCGTATCAGGCATAAAGCTTGTTATCGCAGGTCCTATTACAGACGCACCAAGCACGCCCGCGAGCGCTGCTGCGAGTTTACCTTTCCAGTTACCCCTCTTCTTTTTTTCTTCAGGTTTCAAACTGAATTTCGTTGTTTCCATCGTTTGAATTTCCTCCTTGAATGTTTCCACGTTCCCAAATCCGTGGAAACATGAGCATTACCTAATCCTAAATATTACTAACTATTATTGTTGCTATAAGGAAGGTCAAGGTACTCGTAAGACGCCAAAAAAGCCCATTATGAGCCCTTTCCCTTTTTGATATCGTACTGATTTGGTATGACTTTATATCACTTCCTAACAGTCTCTTTAATATCGCATTGTTTCGGTTTGATATGAACCCAATAAAAATAAGGTCTGCGATGTAGCTACAGAGCCTCTATAGACTTGCCTTATATTCACTTCAAACAGGGTATGATGCGATATTACCCTATCAAACTATTCCCTATTTATTTCTTTCTTCGAGAAAATTATAACTTAGTAGTTATTATTCTGTCAATGCTTGTTGTGATTTTTTTGTGAACTTTTTCGTAATCCTTCAAATATCATAATATGCTCAGGTCGGAAACAAGGGTAAATCACCTGCAATAAATTCTATTTAGAGTCATGCATACTCGGTAAAACCATGCACGCAAAAACTCCCCCGCGGTTCTTCCCCGGGGGAGCTTTCTTAAACACAATTTTATACGGTTACTTAAGTTTACGGGTTACATATCAATCAGGCTATATCCTGAAATTTCTTTTTACGTCTGCTTCTGATTGCAAGACCGGTAATACCTGCTCCGACACCTCCGGCACCGAGAAGGAATATCAAGATAGTTCCCATACCACCGGCGTTGGGGAGTTTGACTTCTTTCACAATTTTGTTTGTGAAGTCAAAGCGCAAGCCACCTATTTCTATTTTCTCAGTTCCTAAAAGACATTGATAGGAATCACCATTTACAGGTTTATACACATATAAGTCTACTCCATCGATCATATCAAAATCATATTGTCCGTTACTTTTTTTAGACTCTACATATTCCAATAATTTTTTATAGGCATTTACTAAATTATCAGGAACATTAATTTTATATTTAGGATGATCAAATCCGATATTTTTATCATCTCCAACTAAACCAAACGCCTCAGTTGTTTTATTCTTACTGAAATCATGATAGCCACTTTTATATGAACCATACCAGTTAGTATATTCCCAAACTGCATATTGTGTAAGGTAAGTGAACTGATCGGCTGTCAGATTGTAGTCATCCATTATTCCTGCTGCATCATTAGGATATCCGTAATGATTTATCTTTTTCAGTCTTTTTACAAGAGTGTTTACATTTTCATTGCCAAAATATTTAAATCCTTTTTCAGTACTGATAATATTATTGTCTATTAAGTCTTGTCCGCTTTCTATTTTTACTCTGGTGTATTGGGTTCCACTGGTAATGCTTGAATTATTTCTGAAAGGTTCTGCCTTATCTGCATTAAGGCAGTACACTGTCATTTCTTCATTTTGCGTACTTACCAAATAATATTTACTTCCGGCAAAAGTAGGCATCCCTTTATTATAAGCAACTGGATTCGATTTTTTATTTCCGTAAGTGGTCTGTGCAAATAATGAACTTGGTGCTGCCGATGTTACCTTATCAATATCTCCGAATAAGGTATAATTGCTGCCACTGTTTATCTCCTGAATCTCATATCTTATTTCTCTCTTAACTCCATTACCCATTGTTACATATTTAGGATAATTGCCAAGAGTAAACTCCCAAAAATCTCCGGTAGCATCAATCGGCTTATTAACCGTGATCAGTCCGCCTTCCTGCTGCATCTCATTTTCATTTTCACGGTTTGATAAAAGCTTTAAGGTTATACTGCCGGGACGTACTCCCATGGAATTGCCATTATCATTCCATGTCTTCTTACCTTTAAGAGTAATCATCTCATCTTTGGAGTTAACAACGGCTGTCTGATCAGAAGTAATATCCGCTGCAATAAGAACCTTGTCTGTGTCATTTCCTGTATAGTACAGTTTAAGATCAACGCCGTTAAGCAGATTGTTATCTGTATTTGATACAAGAGACATAAGCTTCTTATAAGCTGTTCTTAAGTTACCTGAATCGGGTATTCGAGTTGCTTCAGGTCCGGTCAGACCATATGAATGATCAACTTTATTCGTATAGCCGTCTGTGTAATGTTCGGTATATTCGGTAATAGCATAAGCCGTCAGATATTTTAAGTCATCATCGCTCAAAGAGAACTGATTTTTCAAACTCTCCGCATCATTTGAATATCCGTAATACAATATGTTCTTTAACACACCGAAAAGTTCATTGCTTCCCATGCATCCGGTCTTTCCGCTAACATATGTACCAAGATCTGATGAACTGCTGATAATTTTCTCACTGTATGACTTAGTTAAATCAACATCGTTTCCAAACAGTGAATAAACCGTACTTTTCTGATTAGTATTATCAAGCTCATATGTCTTAGGAGAGTGACTGTTGGTAGTAGTGGTAGTAGTAGTAGCAGCAGCATCTCCTATTATAAATCTGTAATATTGATTATTCTGTAATGATGTAGCATCTACCCATTTATTTTGGTCTGAGTTCCATCTTTGTAACTTAACAGTTGTTGCGTCGGAACTGCTTGTTTTACCAACCAATGAAACTGTATCACTCTCTGTCTTATTCGGTTTTCTTACAGTTACATTTCCTGTTGTAGTAGTAAAGTATGTTGTGTAGTAATTTATCGTATTATTCCAATAACCGCTATAATAGTATGCACCATTATAAGAATTATATTGACTTAACTTTCCATTGCTGAATGTCCAACCTGCATACCGATTGGCGGTGCCACTATCTGTAGTGTAGTCATATATTCTATAACCACCTTCATCAGTATTAGTATTAGAATTTGAATACGTAGCATGCAGCATGTAGGTACCGCTATTATAAGCATATGTTAAATATCTCCAAGAGGTACTGCTTTCCTGTTGACAAAGCAACATAACACCGTCGGACACCTGATATGCCATCCACGCCTGCTTTTTAGCCTTTGCCTGATCAAGTGAATCCCCGGAAACAGCCGCGTTCATTGCAACATTTCTTGTCCCGGACTTTAAGGTCAGGGCTTTAATGCCGTTTCCAACCGATACAGATACAGATGTGGTTGTATAGGTCTTTGCAGCAACTGCATATGTAGCAAAGGGGTCATTTTCCTCAACATGGTTTACATACGCATCATCACCGGGATCATTATCTGTATAATCACAAATAACTTCACCGGTACTATCCTTAACTTTTGTCTCTACAATCTTATAATTAACAACTCTTGTTCCGTTATACAGAGGAAGCTTATTGCCGTATGAATCTGTTGTAACATCTTTTTTCCAGTTGTCATTTTTGTTTATTTCAATTGTATTTACAGTTACGAATTGTCCTTCTTTCGCATAATCGGACTGTATCTGAATCTCTACGGTATTACCGTCAAACTCATCCGCATTTACATTCTGCCAGCTCTTTCTCACATGGAGCGTCTTGTACAGTTCAATCGGTCTGTCCTGAACAACAAACTGAACACCTTCGGAATCGTAAGTTACGGTATCACCGTCAGTCACGGACTCCAGCTCAAAAGTTCCATCATTATTGATCTTAACCTGGAAGTCTCCCTTAAGGTAGTTATAACCTGTAGGCGCCTTTGTCTCGTGGATTCTGTAAATGCCGGGATCAAGGTCTGACTTTACAAAACCATATCCGTAAGCTTCAAAATCCTGAGTCGGTGCATCTGTCACTTCATTGCCGGATGAATCCCTCACCTTTGTAATGCTAAAGGAAGCTCCCGTAAGTCCGGTTGACGGATCGGTCGATGAAACCTTCTTAAGCTTTACTTCAAACTTCTTGGTGTTGTGGATAATCTCCCCGTTTCCTGCTGCATTATTGCTTGACTTTATAATACGGTCGTTGGTTCCGACTATCTCAAATACTTCACAACGATCAACAACAGGGTTGCTCTTTTCATCCCCATTCTTTGCCCAACAGTAAAGGAAATATTTTCCGTTGGTAAGTCCAGTGAAGGATTTATCGCCTTCATTATAATTTGCGGGCTTGCTGCTGCCCGGTATCACAACCGTTCCTCTGACATTTGTGTCTTTATTTATACGAAGCATTAAATACAAGCTTTCGGGAATATTAGTATTTCCGGCTGTTGTATTTATATGCGTCCACTCATATCCCGTATCTGATAATCTATAGAGTCTGTATTTGTAATTATCGGTATCCAGATCGGGTTTATATTTTCCATCTTTTAATGATATTTCATATTTAGCAGTATATCCCGTTAACAGGTCTTTGATATTCTGCTCAATGTTTTCATCACTTTGGATCAAACTTAAATCCTCACGGATCGTATAGTTTGACTTTCCCTGATATTTGGGAAGTGTCACCCTGATCTTCCAGGTGTCTGTATCCGTCCCCTCTATCGTAAGACGTTCTTTGAACTGAGTCTGAAGATTGTCGGGAACTGCCACTCCATCCATTTCAAGGACTAAAGATTTCTTGAATGCCTCAATAACCTTAGACTTGTTTGCATCATCAGGAAGTGGGAATCCGCTTCCATTCCATTTCTTGGTTATCTCAATTTCCGTATGTCTGTCATTTTTGATCGCAACTCCCGTATCGGCACCGGTGCCGCTTACAGAATCATTATAAGCCTTTGCAATAGTTGAATATGTATTGACTACTACATTAGTACCATACTCACTGTAATATGTAGAATAATCATATGGATCATCCGTTGACACATCATAATCCAGGCTGACTTTATTAGGCTCTTTTAAAAGATTTGCATCAAACTCGGTATCTGTTGCGTCAATCGTAAAGGCGTTTGTCGCAGAGCATGTCCATTCTGTCTTGCCGTCAACTTGGCTCTCGCTGTATTTAACGAGAGTGTATTCTCCGCCAAGGTAATTCTCCAACTCCAGCTTGCCGTTATCCGGAACTTGAACCTTTTTTACAAAATAAATATTGTTGTCAGTTGATCCGTATCCTTTTAATACGGTAGGAACTGTACTTGCGGACAATTCGGAAAGATCCATACCATTCGTCAATGACATAGGAGTGGAATATTTGCCATCTGCGTTTTTAAAATTATAATCTCTGTCAAAAGCAGAAGCCGCCTTCTTTAATAACAGGTAAGTTCCTTTTTCTGCTTCTATTGTTTTCGATGCTACGGCACACTCTCGTATCTCAAAATTCCACTCTGTTACATTACCTGTATCACTGGTCTTTCCATTAAGATTCCACAGATTGTCATTTGTGGAAAATGTATGATCAATACCATCTACGGTAAACTTAAAGGCTGGCACATTTCCCTGTTCGTCAAGACTGTATGGCAAAGAGATCTCTGCCTTGTAAGACGCTGTCTCTACTACGAAGGGTCTCTGCTCAACATTGTTCTGATCATCCACCCTTCCGTCAAGAACGAAAAGATATCCCGGAACAGGAGTATCAGTTCCTTTTATATATGCCTGGAATGCAACTGCTTTATCATTTGAGTTATTTGTGTCCGTACCCCAAAGCTTCTCAAATTCTACTTCTGTTCTGTGCTCATATACATCATTAGCCACACCAAGAATGATCTTACCATTTGATGCAATCGCACCACCATTGCGGGCATTGTTATTTGTTATGTATATTCCGTTTAAGCCACCTCTCGTCGGATCACCATTGCTTCCGGTATATTTTACATCATAATCTTTTCCTGAATACAGCTTGTTCCAATATAACTGCTCATTGTTCGTTGTTAAGTAATCATTTGCCGGCTTGATCTGTCCTGATGACTCTTTAAGAGCAAATCCTCCGTCTTTTGAATGCGCGGTGATATCAAGAACAGACTCGTTGCCATTTTCTCTGTGTGTCTTGTTATTTTTTACAACAGCACCTACACCATTGTTTGAATCACTGAGGAAGTTGACCGATGCATATCCACCAAGTGAACATGTCCAGATACCGCCACCGTTTCCTGAATAATAACCGTAATCCGTGTAATCACTTGTAGGTCCGTCTGCAAGATCCCATTTTCTTTGAAGAGTCGTTGTAGGATCCTCGCTCCATGCCTTCTTTCCTCTTTGATTGCTTGTTGAAGGGCTTCCTTCAACAACTGTCCCTTCACTTCCTCTGTTGAGGGAGCTCTCCGTACCTCTCACGTTTCCGATAGGATTGTTATATGTATATGTACCGTCCTCATTTGCTATGACGATCTTTTTATCTGCCGTTGTGTTGTCATATACTATTTTACGCTTTAAATATGCATAATCTCCTGCTTCATAACCTGTCTTTGTTTCAGTCCATGCATGGTTATCGGCAATATAAGTATTAGGCAGGTAAAGTGTATATGTACGATCTGCACGGTCACCTTCTATATATATAGCACCACCCAGCACTCTTGAGTTGTTGTTGGTTATCTTACCTTTCTTGAGGTATACATAGTCGGACATTATCTCAATGGCACCGGCACGGTGTACGGCAGTGTTGTTATCGATAACACCGCCTTCCATAATAAATCTGGCCTTT
The DNA here is from genome assembly GCA_902764045.1 of uncultured Lachnospiraceae bacterium. Lineage (GTDB taxonomy): Bacteria > Bacillota > Clostridia > Lachnospirales > Lachnospiraceae > UBA4285. Next base: position 8,784 of record CACWUI010000011.1, on the reverse strand, counting down.
GCGTTTTCTCTCTTTATACCTTTTCCGTACCCGTTTTCTTCTCCGGATACAAGAACAGCACCACCTTTATACCAGGTAAAGTTGTCCTTTATCTCTGCTCCATCTTGCATTACAAAAGTAGCAGTGTCTCCGGCTGTCTCATTAGCATTTGTTGCATTTATATATACCGCACCTGAATAATGAAGTCCGATATTGCCACCTATAAGACCGCTCTTAAATGTAGCCGTTGTACTGTTGCCTACACTGTTTCCGTAAGGTGTTCTTACAACAATAGCTCCTGTGTCAGCTCTGTTGCCGATAATCTTCGCACCATCTATTACATGCTGATCACCGCCTGCAAAAATAATAGCTCCGGCTGTGTTCGTACGTTTCTTTCCGTCAGTAACGTTCTTGATCCTGTTTGCAGTCTGACCTGAGTACCAGTCATTTTCCTGTGCAGTCATATCATAGCCTACTGTATTGTTTACAATATAACCGTTCTTCATTGTGAACTTACCGTTCGTTATAAATACGGGAGCTGCATCTTCAACGGATGTTCCCATATTCAAATCGGAGATATTGACGTTTTCTAAATTGACATTGGAGTTGCCGTCTGAATAAATAAAGTAACCGATATCTTTTGTTTTTCCGTTTGTTTCTACAGTTACTTCTTCAGGATCTGAGAATGTGTATTCCTTTTCCCCTTGTGTAACTACTTTTGTTTCTTTTGCAACACCAAATGCACTGCCGGTATTGTATATTACCTGTTCAGTGGCTACATTATAGAGTGTTCCGTTATTTTTGTATTTCCATAACCAAAGGTGTTTATTTCCATTTCCATCTGTATCATAATTTTTAGAGTATTCATACCAATTTGCACCGTTTCCGTTGGGATCCGCTTTTAAATATTTACCGTTTCCCGCCTTTAAAAAATATTGATTATCTACAGTAAAGCTGGCTATTTCAATATTCGGAACATAAATACCGTTATCTACTTTATGATTTTCTACAGTAATGTTCCATTGACTCCATTTACTAAGTGGACTATCTGCCTTCAATTCAACGCTACCTGTTGCAGAAGAACCGATCTTTAATTTTGCGCCTTCCGGTGCCGCCGGTGTACAGTCACCATCTGTAACAGCACTTTCTGCGGTTACAAGTGAAAAATTATTATCACTATTTAGTTTAAAGTAATAGCCCGATTGACTTATTTTCCCGTTTGAATCTACATACCATCTGTATCCACTGTCGTTTGACGGTTTAGCCGTCCAACTGTATGTTCCGTTATTGTTAAGTTTTAAGTAATAATCCTGACTTGCCCCAAATGAATAAGCCAGATAGTATGAATTTTTATCTACATTTACAGCTGCACCTGTTCTGGTAGGGTGAGGTATCTGTTCATGGTTCAGATTCAACAATTTTATATCTGTAGCATTTGCATTTCCGCCATATCCGGAATAAATGTTGCCATTGCTCTTATCCACTAAAAAGCCTTCATTTCCTTTGCCCGAACCTAAAAAACTGGAATTTTGGAGTTTAAGTCTGTAATTTCCCAAATTCATATTGCATAAAGTCTCAGGTACAGACTTTGTATAAAACACCTTGGAACCGCCTAAGTAATCGGCAACCGTAGTGGTCTTATCACTTTCTGTCACTTTTACCGCTTTACCGGAAAAGTTAATATTCGTTGCATTAAAAGTGCTTCCGGATTGTACCTTAAACCAGTTATCGATCTTTGCAAGATTTCCCGACGCATCTTTATTGACATATATAGTCTTTGCAGCATCCCCCTCAGAAGTAAGATTAACGGTAATATTCTTACCATCCCCCACATTTATCACTTCTGTAGCTGCCAGGGTGTTCATCACCTTGATATTTAATGTGGCGCCTGACGCTGCACCCTCGATGGCTGACTTAAGCTGTGCCCAGGTCTTTACTTCGACGTTGGTCACTTCGCCGTCGGCTATTACCGTATCCGGCAAAAAGCTCACAACCGCCGGTCCTACTACAGACGCACCCAGTACACCTGCCAGTGCTGCTGCGAGTTTACCTTTCCAGTTCCCCTTCTTTTGTTTTTCAGGTTTCAAACTGAATTCCGTTGTTTCCATTGTTTGAATTTCCTCCTTAAATGTTTCCACGTTCCCAAAAGCGTGGAAACATGAGCATTACCTAATCCTAAAATATTACTTATATTATTGTTGCAACAAGGAAAATCAAGGTACTCGTAAGACGCCAAAAAAGCCCATTACGAGCCCTTTTTCTTTTTTTTATCGTACTGATTTGGTATGACTTAATGCCACTTTATCATCAGTCCTTTAATATCGTATGAGTTTGGTTTGATATGAATCCAAAAAAAAAGATCTGCGACGTAGTTGCAGAGCCTTTTCTAGACTTGCCCTAACCCCTTGTCTAAACAGAATCTATGCGATATTAAGTATCAAACTTTTTCCCTATATATTCCTTTTTCTGGGAAATTATAACTTATGGGTTTTATATCTGTCAATAGATTTTGTGATTTTTTTGTGAAGATATTTTTCACAATTTTTTTGAGGAGACTGCGGGGACGGTTTTTCTGTCTCCCATCGGGAGACTGAGAACTGTCACCCTGTCTCCATTCCTCTTATTTTTGCATCAATTCACTCGCTATATCCGGATTATCAAGTGCCCTTTCTATTATTCGGGACAAAATACCTGTATATCCCTTACCTAGTGACTTTGCCTTTTTGATCGTTCTCGGGGACAGCCGCAGAGTTACATTTTGCTTTCTGTTCTTAAACTTTTCCTCGTTCTCCATATCCGACACCCTGCGAAACTGTGCAAGCTGCTCTTTTGTAAGTTCCGGACAATCCTCATCATATTCTATAGGCATTTGCTCCATTTTTTTCAGCATCTCAATCTGTTCCGGTGTGGGCTTTTTGGTTGCGTCTGCTGTTTTTCTTATTATTGCCATTGCAGGTATTCCTCCCGTTCTTTTTTATCTGCTTTTCTTGCTGATATTATCCTTATGGTGTCGTCTTCTTCGGTATACACCACCATTAATATGACGATGAAACCGTCTATTGATCCTACCGTAATATATCTGTCTTCATGATCACTATGCTCATCATCAAACAGTACGATCCGGCTTTCATCTCCGAACACAAGAAGCGCTGTGTCAAAGCTTACTCCGTGCTTTGCGATGTTTTGACGGTCTTTATTTTTGTCCCATTCAAAATGTAAGTCTTTCATGTTTTATTATATCCTTTGCAATATATTTTTACAATGCATTTTTATCATGCATTTTTTTGATTAATTTTATTGTCAGATAACAACACCTCTTTTCTTTTTTGATTTTTTCAATGAATACCGCGAAAGAAACTCCGCTTAAGATCTGCAGTGAATACTGCTTTTATAGAATAATCATTGTATGGGTATTATAGCATCTTTTTGGGATGATGCAATATGGTTTATATGAGAGAAGACGGCTCGGGGAGACACGGTGACGGTTCTTAAGTCTCCCGTGCGGGCGACACAAAAACCGCCCCCATGTCTCAGGTCTTTGTATGGCTGAAATCTAAAAAACCGCAGGGTCATTTTCGTCGACGTTAAAAACAGCCTGCTGTTTTTGGGAGACGAAAGTGACTCCTGCGGGATATTTACTTCTGCTGCGGCAGGTTCTCCTGCCGCCCGCTCTATTTAGAAATTACATAAACTCTGCATTCAGCTTATCCAGTGTCTGCAGACCTACGGTGCGTTTTACTTCCTCCCCGTCCTTAAACAGGATAAGAGTGGGAATGGACTGCACTCCGTACTGCGCAGAAAGTTCCGGCTGCTCGTCCACATTTATCTTTGCGGTCTTAACACGACCTTCGTGCTCGCGTCCGAACTTCGCCAGCTCCGGTGACTGAAGCTGGCATGGACCGCACCATACCGCCCAGAAGTCCACCACCACGGGCACATCCGACTTCAACACCTCTTGTTCAAAATTCTCCTTGGTAACTATAACTGCTGCCATAATGTTGTCCTCCCTCAATCAATTCATCATTTTTTAAGATCAATCCGTGAAATTATCGAAATAACCCTGCACCAGCACCACGGGAGTCCCCTTGTCTCCGGAACCGCTGGTAAGATCGCAGAGCGATCCGATAAGGTCCGTAAGCTGTCTGGGAGTTGTTCCCTGGGATGCCATGTTACCCACAAGGTCTTTGTCCTTTTCTTTGATCTTTTTGGAAATCGCCTCTTTTAACTCTGCACCCTTAAGGTGGCTGAAATCATTATCCGCCAGGTATTTGAGCTTGAGCTCGTTGGGAGTTCCGATAAGTCCGTCGGTATATCCCGGGGATACCACCGGATCCGCCAGCTCCCAGATCTTCCCCTGAGGATCCTTGAATGCACCGTCGCCGTAGACCATCACTTCCACGTGCTTACCGGTGCGCTCAATGATCTCCTCCTGGATCTTTTCAACCAGCGCCTTACAGTCTCTGGGGAAAAGCTTGATCTTGTCCTCCGTGGATTTGTTGGAACCCAACAGTCCGTAATTTTCATTATAGCCGCTTCCGTCCACGGGAGCATCCAGGATCTCATCCAGCGTACACACAACTTTTGCACCGTTCTTCTTTAATATATCCTTTGACTGAAATCTTTTGTGAATGTCACAGCAAAGAACCGTGTCGGTGTAGTCAAGGATGGTACGGACATTATTTGAGAATATGATCTCAACCTCCGCTCCGCATTCCCGGATAAGATTGCCGTAGTACTCCACGTAGTCAACTCCGGTAAATTCGTGCTTTGTAAAGCCGAACTTATCCCGGTATTCTTTTTCAGCAAGCACTTCGTTGTAAGGGTTGATCCCCGACTCGTAGAACACGTCCTCGGGAATAAGGGCATTTCCCACTTCGTCTGAAGGGTAGCTGAGCATAAGGGTGATCTTTTTTGCCCCCTTTGCGATGCCTTTCAGCACGATGGCAAATCTGTTGCGGGAAAGAATGGGAAATGTGACACCTATATGTCCGCCTCCCAGCTTATTTTTCACGTCCTTTGCAATGTCATCGATAGTGGCATAATTGCCCTGACTTCTTGCAACCACCGACTCGGTGACCGCAACAACGTCACGGTCCCGCAGCTCAAATCCTTCCATCTGTGCCGCTTCGATAACGCTGTCAGCCACTATGTCCGCCATCTTATCTCCCTCACGGATAATGGGGCATCTTATTCCTCTTGATATGGTTCCTACTCTTCGTTCGCTCATTTTCGGATAATTCTCCTTCCAAGGCCTATATGATTTCCGTACCTGTTATTGTAAGTCTGATTTGTGTTGTTGTAAAGTGACTATCTTTGTCTTTAGAGTAATAAGGGGGTGACTCTACAATCAGTAGTCATCCAAGAACTCATGCCGCACCCCGTCCTTCTTGTATGCGATCACCGTATCAATGTTCACATTTTCCACGCTCCGGAAGATATTGCTCTCCACATAAGGGTTTATCTCCTTCATCATGGCGATCAGCCTTGCGGTCTCTATCCTTTTTGACGTGTTTTCCGGACCATTTTCCGCAACATACTGTTTCTCATCCCCGCAATGCTCAGTGAACCGGCAGGCGCATTTCAGAAAGGTCAGCTCATTTTCATCGCGCCACCTGATAATGTCCGCCTCCCTCACAAGGTAAAGGGGGCGGATAAGCTCCATCCCCTCAAAATTCGTGCTTTTTAACTTGGGCATCATGGTCTGTATCTGGGCGCCGTAGAGCATCCCCATAAGAATGGTCTCGATCACGTCGTCGTAGTGGTGGGCCAGGGCGATCTTGTTGCAGCCCATATCCCGTGCCTTGCTGTAAAGGTGCCCCCGGCGCATGCGCGCGCACAGGTAACATGGGGATTTTTCGATATTTACCACTGTGTCGAAAATGTCGCTTTCAAAAATCTCCAGATCGATCCCTAAGTCTTTGGCGTTGCTTTCCAAAAGGCGTCTGTTTGCCTCGTTGTATCCCGGATCCATGGCAATGAACTTTACCTCAAAGGGAAATTTGTCGTGGCGCTTCAGCTCCTGAAAACATTTGGAAAGAAGCATGGAATCCTTGCCGCCGGAGACGCATATCGCCACCCGGTCCCCCGGAGCCAAAAGCTCATAGCGGTTTATGGCCTTGGCAAAGGGGGAGAATATTTTTTTGTGGAAACGTTTTCTTATGCTTAATTCCACCTGTTGCTGCTTATCTTCCATATGGGGTGTCGTCTCCTGTTTTTATTCGTTTTTTCATTTTAAAAGTCCCGGGTTTTTTTTGCAAGTTTCGGGAAGAGACCGGGGGATGGTTTGATCAGAGACCGGGGGACACAAAAACCCCACGTCCCTTGAAAAAAAAACGTCCCCATGTATCTCGGGAACACACAAAAAAACAATCCCCCGCCTTAGCGAAGGGATCGTTTTTTACTCCTCAACATATTCTACCTGGCCGCCGCCCCATGCTTCCTGGGAACCGCCACCGGTTTTTTCTTTCTTGTTAATGCTGTCATTCACATATTTGTCATAGTCCTTGACATCTCCGCCAACGTCCACATTACCTGCGCCCTGTTTTCCTCTGAAAGCATCCGCGTTGCTGTTGCTTTCGGTAGTTGCGGGCTGAGTTGCTGCGGGCTTGGTCTGCTTCGGCTTTGCAGCCTGTGTAGCAGCCTGGGTCTGTCTCGGTGTCTGACTTGCAGCCTGAGTCTGTCTCTGCTGAGCAGGTGCCTGAGTCGCCGCCTGTGTAGCCTCTTCCGTTGCTGCCTGTGTAGCAGCCTGTGTTTCTTCCTTCTTAGGCTCTTCCTTCTTGGCCTGGGCATTGTTTGCTCCTGCAGCAAGTCCTGCTACTGCACCGTTGCCATTCACATCAGTGGGCTGAACGGTAGCAGTCGTGGTCTCCTCAGTCTGAATGATATCGTTAACCGTAGCTACATCCGTACTTCCGCCGCCTAACAAGGTCGTCAAAATGATAGCGATAGCTGCTGCGATTCCACCCAGCACACCGATAACCAGCCAAAATTTCCCGTTGATTCTTAATCTCACTTTAACCACCTCCTTTTTTCATATATAAAAATCTCCGCAAATAGAGGACATCCCTCCTCAATAATAATTATAGCACCGAATAATCAAAAGTAAACCTGTTTTATACAATTTCCGCAAAAGACTTTTTGCAAATGCGGCTAATAATCTTAATAATTTGAGAGAAAATGCTTAATTGCAGGCGAAACAAAGAAGACAAAGGGACAGTTCTGTGTCTCCCTAAGGCATACACAAAAACCGTCCCCATGTTTCCCGAGACACAAAAACTGTCCCCGGTTGCAAACTTAAATTACTCTTCAACGCCTTCAACAAACTGACCGCCGCCTGTTTTTTCTACTGTCTTAGCCTGTGCCTCTTTTTTCTGGGCCTTTATGGCCTTTTCGACATCGGCATCGCTTCCCACATATTCCTCAACCTTCTGGGTCTTCTTTACGGGAGCTTCCTTTACGGGCTCAGCCTTCTTTTCAACCGGAACTTCTTCGTTGATCACCTCTTCCTTCTTTGCGGAATTGGTTTTTGAATTTGAAGTGTTGTTGGAAACCTTGTTGGCAGTGTTTTTTGTCTGACCTGAAGAAACGGTCTTTGCAGGAACTGCCGCCTGAGTCGCGGCAGGAGTTTCCTCCTTCTTCTCCTCAGTCTTTTCCGCTTTAACCTCTTCCTTCTTTTCCTCAATGGTGGATGCGCCGGCAACTGCTGCCGCACCGGTCCTTACGTCATTGGCATTGTTTCCGTTAAGAGCATCTTCTACCGCATCGGCAATAGGCGTAAAATCATCACCCACTGCTGCTGTGTTCACATGCTTTACCGACTTGTGGTCGACCATCCTGAAAACTGCGCCGCAAACAAGGATCGCACCTGCAACACCTGCTGCAACCAGCCCTTTTTTACTGATCCTGATTCTCATTACTTTAATAAATCCTCCATATATATCTGTCAAATATGTGTTAACTCTTTAACATTGTAACATTTCGGAGAATAAATTGCAAGTTAAATTTTTATCAGCTCATACTTTCACTGTTTGAGACCGAGGTCTGTGTACGGGTTTCGTATATAAAAAAAGAAGACAGTTTTCAAAAACTGCCTCCTGACATAAACTAAGATCAATAATTCTCCGCATGAAGTTCAAAGAAGCTCTGGGGATGGTTGCATGTGGGACAGACATCCGGTGCCTCTGTGCCTACAACTATGTGTCCGCAGTTTCTGCACTCCCAAACCTTAACCTCGCTCTTTTTAAATACCTCCTGCATCTCCACGTTTTTCAGGAGGGCGCGGTATCTTTCCTCATGCTGCTTCTCAATGGCTGCCACAAGGCGGAACTTTGCTGCAAGCTCGGCAAAGCCTTCTTCCTCGGCAGTCTTTGCAAAACCTTCATACATATCGGTCCACTCATAGTTTTCACCGTCGGCTGCTGCCCCGAGATTTGCCGCGGTATCGCCTATGCCTTCCAGTTCTTTAAACCAGAGTTTGGCATGCTCTTTTTCATTATCCGCTGTCTTTAAGAAAAGAGCGGCTATCTGCTCAAAGCCGTCTTTCTTGGCTTTGGATGCAAAATAAGTATATTTATTTCGGGCCATTGACTCACCTGCAAAGGCCGCCTCAAGATTCTTCTCTGTCTGTGTTCCTGCGTATTTGTTAGCCATTTTTCTATCCTCCTGTTCTTGTTGTTATTATTATATAGTTCCTTCTTTTATTATAACACATAACATGACACAGGGACGGTTTTTGTGTATCCCGTTAGGGATACACAGAACTGTCACCCTGTCTCCGAAATTTTCTTTTCACTCAGGACACGGTGA
>CACWUI010000010.1 GCA_902764045.1 uncultured Lachnospiraceae bacterium | reverse complement strand
GCATACCTTCGACAGCTTCTTCTTTTTTTGCTTTATCTCCCAATATTTCCAAAAGATTAACACGTGCCACATGTTCCTGACCTGACTTGTCCAGAATATCTTCTACCCAACTTTCAGACTCTCCGCCCGTGTAGATACATATGTCACACTCTGACAACTTTGCAATATCCTCTACCGTAGGCTGATAGCTGTGCATATCGGTCCCCTTATCGCAAAGAAGGGTAAGTTCGATATTTTCATTCTCTTCTCCCGCAATATTCTTTACCCAGTCATATGCAGGAAAGACAGTGGCAACCACTTTTATCCTATCTTCATTTTCCGAAACGTGGGTTTCTGTGGTCCCTGTATAGTCTTCCTTTTTTTCCTCTCCCCCTGCGCAGCCGGCAAGCGCAAAAGCCCCTGCCGCAATAAGTGCTGCCGTTGTAATTAGCCTTTTCATGTTTTCTTTCTCCTTTTTACTTTGCACAATCCTCACATGTACCGTAAAAAACCGTACGCATATCATTAATGGAAAATCCGTGATGACTGAGCAGATGATCTTTTATCTCCTTTAATTCATCACAGTGCATATGTATAAGCCTTCCGCACTTTTCACATTTACAATGAAAGCAGACATCGTGGTTTAAGTGTTCCTCTTCCGAAACATATTCGAAGCAGGCAGGCGTCCCGGCATCAATTATGTATTTGCTCACTGTGCCTTCGTCCACCATGCGCTCCAGATGACGGTAAACCGTGGTCAGCCCCATGGGCTTTCCGCATTTTTTAAAATGCTCACACAGATCTCCCGCCGTAATATGCTCACCGTTATATTTTTTTAAATAGTCCAGAAGTTCCTGTTTCTGTCTTGTCTTATAGGTTGTTTTGTTCATATATACTCCATTGGACAAATTTGAAAATGATTTTCAATTTTAACGTTCACAATAAAAAAAGTCAAGCAATTTGAAAATGATTTTCATATAAAAAATAAGCAGAGACTAAAAAACCGTCCTTCATGATCTGAGAATCTTAGGACGGTTTGAGTCAGCAAGGGCGGCGCAACTTAGTACCGCTCTTTTCATTTTGATAATATCATTTTTTATATTTAAGTCACTTAGTAAATTTCCTCATTTATTATATCCACTCAAAATTATCTTTTCCTGCTCCAACCTCAAAAAGATCAGTCTTACAGAAATATGCCCTGTAGGTCTTAGCCTCCACCTTGTTGCCGTCATGCAGGACAAATTGGAACTTCTGCTGATTCATGGCAGTAGGGGCAAGAAACGCCGCCTCTCCGCCCTTTATAAACCAGTCCGGTCTTTCACCCTCCGATATAATTGTATCATCAAGGGACTTACTCTTGTGAGACTCGCCGTCATTCACACCACAGCCAATGGCTATGATAAGCAGAAAGCGCTCTCCCTTTTTTATATCGACAACGCTTGTCATCTTTTTATACGTGCTTCCTACCCAGCATGTATCAAGCCCCAGCTTTACGGCTTCAAGCAGAGCCTTCTCACCGTAAAATCCACATTTTTCTTCCAATTCCTGATCGTCAGGACCGATAAGTGCAATGTAATTCTTTGCCCCGTGTATCCTGCCATAAGATAAATGCTCCTCACTAAAGGCTTCAGGCTCGTCAAGCACCAACTGAATGTGAAGTCCGCTTTCGGAATTTAAATCGTCAATTACATTTTGAAGCTTATCAACGGTGTCCTTCCCAATAGGCTTATCATCGTAATCCCTTACAGAGTGTCTTTTTTCTATTGCTTCAAGCGTGTCCAATTATTTATCCTCCTGATCATTAAATCTAATCTCGTCTTTTATATTTTAATCAATTAGGGATTTTTTTAATTTAAAAAAACAACTTATTCAATCTCTTTTATAAATATCTCTGGTAAATACTTTTTCTTTTATTACATCCAGCTTAGTATCATACCTGTTTGTAACAACAATATCGCACTTTTCCGCAAAGGTTCCAAAATCATCAACAACCTCGCATCCGTAAAATTTTTTCATCCCTTTTAGGATAGGTTCGTATACTATTACCTCCATACCGGAAATCATGAGTCTTTTAATAACCCCTAAAATCGAACTCTGTCGATAATTATCACTGCCACTCTTCATAATAAGTTTGTATATTCCTATCACTACTTTTCGACCATCAGACTTTTTATATCTGCCGCTTTCCTCATCAAGATCTCCGGCTTTACATCCTGTTAAATACAGTGCATTTTGAACAATCTCTTTTGCTATAAAATCTTTTCTTGTCCTATTGCTCTCTACTATTGACTGTATCAGATTTGCAGGGATATTGGCATAGTTTGCCAAAAGCTGCTTAGTGTCCTTAGGAAGACAGTAGCCTCCATATCCGAAGCTTGGGTTATTATAATAGTCTCCTATCCTTGGATCAGCACAAACCCCTTCAATTATATGAGAGGTATTCATATTGTTCATTTCCGCAAACGTATCAAGTTCATTAAAAAAAGCTACTCTCATAGCCAGATACGTATTTGAAAACAGCTTGACCGACTCTGCCTCCGTACTCCCCATAATGATAACGGGCACATCTTCTTTAAGTGCCGAATCCCGGACCGGTTCCCCAAACTCCCGGGCTTTTTCACTTACATATTCATTTTCACCACATGTTCCCTAATTGCAAAACAAATAACCCACCTTATATATGTGAATCCATTTCTTTTCTAAATGCAGTATATCCTTTATGATAAACCGGGTCGCAATCCGGATGCTCTTTAAAAAAAGCTTCCCAGTTAGACTGCATCTGAGCGTAATCTTCCGGCATTCGGATGGCTCCCCACATAGATTTACGCAAAACCGCTCCATATTCAATAAGAGCACGTAAAGAAATGTCTTTCTTCGCCATGTCATCATCCACAGTCACAATAATGTCATCAGGAAACTCCTGCATGGCATAAAAGTATTTCTTGTGGCTGCCAATGTCATCACACCAGCGTAGCTCAAATTTGCCAATACGTGCATCCGCACCCAGCGCTTCCGGCAGATTCGCCTCCGTCTTTGGAAACTGCTCTTTTGTAAGCCAAAGAATTATTTCGTCAACTTTTCACGTCAATCCTCAATCCATTGCTCACCGAGAATATAATCATATTCATCCGGAAAAACTGGTTCCTGTCCGGCTCCGGGAGTAAAAGTCATTTCCCCGAAGTAAATGTTATTTTGGATTACGTACAAGTCCACTCTGACAAAGGAAAATCCTTCGCAGAGCTTTTCAACCAGCGAAACCATTTCGTCAAACTGTAAAGGCTTTTCCAAACTGCCTGAATACACATCAGCTTTACGATTTTTGAATATCCATTCTTGAGGATTCCAATCCAAATCGTAAACAATACGCTTATGCCCATGATATCTATCGACATCTACCTGACAACAATAAGGCTTCCCGTGAAAACAAAAGAACTTGTAGTCCGGAATGTCATCTGTTCCTTCGCATTGCATAAACTTTTCTGCGATAATCTTCGGTTGAATATCCTTATAATGGAATTCTCCCAACACCGCCCAGAAAGGATACTCGAGCCAAAAATTCATCTGCTCAATGATCAACCTCTTATTAATGTCTTTTTTATCCCTGACGATGATGTTACTACTGGACGCATTGTTTGTTTTCAACACAAAATTGTCGGGAAGATTGTCAAAGTCTATTTCCTCCGCTCTGTCCCATACTCCAAGAAGCGGAATCAGGTATTCTTCTCCGATTTTTTCCTTTACCCATTCCCGTACCGCATACTTATCCGAAAGAGTGGAGTACAGCGGGTTATGGTCATTGAGTTTGCGCCACTGGATTTTCTCCGTGAATCTTTTGGGATTATCTAAATCTAATGCATGTCCGATTCTATCCTTGTAGTGCTTTTTGATTTTTTTGATCCACTGCTCCCGCGTCAAATTAACGTTTGGCTGCATTAGTTTAAGTTCTTCCCTGTTAGCAAGTTTTTTATCTCGAAGCGACATCTTAAAATCTCTGCCATAACGCTCTAACGACACCTGACGCAACAGTTCGGATGCGTGTATCCTGTTTTTAAACTTATTATAATTAAGCATAAGCGCCTTATCGTTCTCAGTATTACCGGAATTCATACTAGCTTTATACTCCGCTTCTTTTATTAAAGCATCCTTCGCAAACAACCCTTTTTCAAGAAACATAAGGATTTCACCTGATGTCATGTCTTTCCATGGTTCCTCTGCATTCAGCATATGTGCAAATTCAGATATAAAAGCTGGAGTCACTTTGCCTTCACCGTAATGCACTAATGTATCATTTACCCGCCTAAAATAGTCTTCTCCGTGAATATCCAAAAGTGAATGTTTTTTCAACCACGAATATAGAAAACGCATCACATTAACCACATCAACGAGATGAGTCGTTCTGTTAGCGTTAAGACAATCAGGATTGATACAAAGTCTGTATTTCATAAGAGTGTCACTCACAACCATGATTCTGTCAGCAACAGCAAGACTAGTGCACCCAAAAAAAACATCATTATTTATACTTGTCTCCGTAAATCTCAATCCGTTAGTTCGTATGAATTCCGCATTATAAATCCGGTTTGTTACTCTGGATTCAAAAGATCTAAATAGATTATTTATTTCACAGTGGGAATAAACTATGTTTTTATGAAGATTTTTCGTATCAAATCCGAAAATAAACTCTTTGCCGCTCAAATAATTAATCTGGATATACCTGCAAACTACTATCTGAGCATCAAATTCTGATGCAGTTTCATAAAGCTTTTCCAGATAATTTTCAAAATATATATCATCAGCGTCAGAAAAAACAATGTATTTGCCTCTTGCCATATCCAATCCGGTATTTCTTGCTTTTCCGGCACCACCGTTTTTCTGATAAATATATGAAAAACGCCGGTCTTTTTCACAATACTCTTTTACAAGCTGCTCTGTCCTGTCTGTAGCACCATCGATCACACATATAACTTCAAAATCCTTAAAGCTCTGCTCGGAGAACATCTTTAAAAGACCAGGAACATACCTCTCACAATTATACATAGGAATGATTACTGAAACCTCTGGCGTTCCCAATGTTTTTTTATCCGAAAATGTATTTATATTCACTAATATACTCCCTTTTCTTTGTAATTTCATATCTCCGATAGTTCCAATGCCACACCGACTTTTTCTCTCTGTATACGTGTCTTGCAATCATAACATGTACATGGAGTGTATTTATCTTTATCCGGGTGAACCGTAAGCAGACATCCTTTTGCCAGCATATATCCGGGAGATTTCATAGCCGCTTCCAGTCACACTTCAAAAACATTTACCCCAAATTTTGCATATCTGCGGGTACAGCATCCCAGCATTCTACCATCCCAATTGATCTGTAGAGTTAGAAAAATCTCTTTAAATAATGAATCAACGGGTCAGGTTAAGGCAGAATCTGTGGGCAGACTGTCTTTTCTTTCAAAATCCCGCCCGTATCGCTCCATTGAAACCTTACGAATTAATTCAGCCGTTCGAATCCTGTTTCTGTAAAAGTTTAAAAGAAAACATAATTCTTTATCCGCTTCTATCGTTTTAGAATCATTTTTTTTCAACTCTCTTTCTTTTTTAACAGCATATTCTGCAAGAATCCCTTCTCTCATATATGAAAGTATTTCTCCCGAAGTCTTTTTATCCCAAGGTTCTTCTGCATTTAGCAGATGTGACATCTCGTAAGCGAAAACTGAAGGTACATTCATTGAGCCATAATAGTACAGTGCATTTTTCACTCTATAATAATAGTCGTTTCCATGTATATCAATTAGAGAATGTTCTTTTAGCCACTTATACAGCAATCGCAGTACCTCAGGAACATCTTTAATATATTTGGCGACATTATTCGATAAGGCTCCCGGTCTTAATCGATACCTGTATTTAAAAATATTATCTTCTATAACAATTATTCTGTCTGCCACAGAAAGCGCAGCATGACTAAAGAAAGAATCTTCTGAAAGCCTTGTTTCAGGAAAACGGATATTTTTTTCTCTTATGAACCTCATGTTAAACATCTTATTAGAAACACGTGATTCGATTCTTGTAAACAAATTGTCTATACCTTTATGTGAATAAACTACATTTTCTATAAAAAACTTAGTATCAAAGCCATTTTCATCTATATTCTTTGACTTTATAGAACTGCACATCGAAAACATGCAATTAGTAATCTGGGCATTATGTTTTACAGAAGCTTTATACAGTTTTGCAAGGTAATCTTCGGAATACTCATCATCAACATCTGAAAAGACAATATATCTGCCGCGTGCAAGGTCCATACCGACATTTCTCGCAGAACCCGGGCCTCCGTTTTGTTTGTAAATATACGAAAAACGACTGTCCTTTTCACAGTAGTCCTTAACAAGTTCCTCCGTTCTGTCTGTTGCTCCATCTATTACACATATCACTTCAAAATCAGAAAAAACCTGATCAGAAAACATAGGCAAAACTTCCCGGATAAACTCAGCACAATTGTACATAGGAATGATTACCGAAATTTCCGGCATGGTCAAATGACCTTTAAGCCTGTTCTCTATAATGAATGAATTATCAACCGCACTGCCGTTTAATATTTCTGATTTTTGAAGCTCAGCCTTACTACCGGAATCATCAAGGTCCCTGTCAAAACTCTCCACTGACCTTTTTTTTATCATTTCCTGCATACAAGCCCTGCATCTGTTACGTTCTTTAATTATACTGTTTTTTCTATCAATCTCCTTTATTTCACCAGCCGCATTTTCATTTGCGGTTGTTTTTTCTCTTTCCCTGCCATTATCTCCAAAACTTTCCGTAAGGGCTTTCATTATCTGAGAACCGCTTAGTTTTTTCCATGGTTCTTCGTTGTTTAAGATATTAGCCATTTGTTCTGCAAAAAGAGGATTGATACCGTTTTTCATTTCATAATTTGCCGTAACATCAAACATCCAGATATAGTCAGAAATATATGCCCCGATTATATCTTTATCTTTCATCCATTTATAGAATTTTTGAAGTTCTGTCAAAGCTATATGTGAATATTTTTTGCGATCGGATGAAATTGAATTAGGGTTAATATGGCGTCTTATTGTCACCAGATCATCGTGGACCACAACTATTCTTTCAGCCAATGCAATTATTGCTTTGGAAAAAAAGAGATCATTGGAGGCCGGTGTTTCTGAGAAACGTATCTCTTTGGTTTTTATGAAATCAAGAAGAAACATTTTGTTTTGGTTAGAAGTATCAATCATCTTCATAAGATGTTTTTTATATTTTGAAGAATAAACCTCTCCCTCGATCAATTCAAACTTATTAAAACCATATATATTTCTTTTTTCTTTTGCAAGATAATCATACGTAACGGCCCCGCAAAGTGCCATTTGAGCTCTATTCTTTTCAGCAGCTTCATAAAGCTTTAAAAGGAAATCTTTTTCAAACACATCATCAGCATCAGGAAAAACTACATATTTCCCCTTTGATCCATCAATCCCCGTATTCCTTGCGGCACCGGCACCTCCGTTTTCCCTTACCACATACCGGAATCTTTCGTCAGTTTCACAAAAATCTTTTACTGCCGCTTCCGTACCGTCCGTAGCCCCGTCTATCACACAAATGACTTCAAAATCCTTAAAAGTCTGATTTGCGAACATAGTAAGAAGCTCAGATACAAACTGTTCGCAATTGTACATAGGTATAACTACAGAAATCGCAGGTGTATGCTTTTTTTCATCACTTACTTCATTTGACATTTTTTAAAGCCCTCAACAGATAAGTGGTTCAAACCCACTCAAAATTCTCTTTTCCGGCGCCGATCTCAAAATGATACTTTGCAATTCCCAGATCCGTTTTACAAAAGTATGCCCTGTATGTCTTAGCCTCTACTTTGTTACTCTCATGTAAGATAAATTGGAATTTCTGCTGGTTCATGGCTGTGGGTGCAAGAAGTGCAGCCTCGCCGCCCTTTACAAACCAGTCAGGCATTTCTTCCTCTGCAATAAGGGTAGCGTCCAAGGTTTTACTATTGTGGGGCTCGCCTTCGTTTTGACCGTAGCCAATGGCGATTATAAGAAGAAAACGCTCCCCTTCTTTTATATCCACAACGCTTGCCATTTTTTTGTAGGTGCTTCCCACCCAGCATGTGGAAAGCCCGAGTTTTACAGCCTCAAGCAAAACCTTTTCCCCGTAGAAACCGCACTTTTCCTCCAGTTCCTGATCATCAGGTCCGATAAGGGCGATGTAGTTTTTCGCTCCGTGAATCCTTCCGTAGGATAAATGCTCTTCGTTAAAGGCTTCCGGTTCATCAAGGACCAGCTGGATGTGAAGACCGCTTTCTTTGTTTACGACGTCTATCACATCCTGCAGTTTTTGAACGGTATCCGCATTAATGGGCTTGTCTTCATATTCTCTTACGGAATGTCTTTTTTTGATCGCTTCTAATGTATCCAATGTTTTTCTCCCTCCCGTTTCAAGTCTTATAACTTTTTTATTATAACGCTTTAAAGTACATATTATCAAGGAATCATTGGTTATATGTATACAAAAAAAAGACACGGTGACGGTTCTTATGTCTCCCTTACGGGAGACTTGAAAAACCATCCCCATGTCTCATTGAAGTCGTCTCCATGTCTCCTGAACCCTGCATCGGATCCTTCTTAGTTCATACCGGCTGCCATGCATATCAACCTGGCTGCCAGAGCTCCAACCCAGGCGATCCCGCACTGCCATGCCACAAGACCTGCTGCCCATCTCACACCCAGTTCTCTTCTGACTGATGCCACTGCCGCTACGCATGGTGTATATAATAGACTGAATACCAGAAGGGGTATGGCAGTACCCGTGGTCATGACCGCCGCCACATTTCCTGCCGGCCCGAATAAAACCTCAAGCACGGATACCACGCTCTCCTTTGCCACAAAGCCGCTGATAAGCGAAGTTACTATCCTCCAGTCCCCAAGCCCCGTCGGGGCAAAAACAGGAGCTATGGCTCCCGAGATCATGGCAAGCATGCTGTCTCCCGAATCCTCCACGAGATTAAACCTGAAATCAAAGCTTTTAAAGAACCATACCGCAATGGTAGCTATCAATATAATGGTGAATGCTTTGCGCAAAAAATCCTTTGACTTATCCCACAACAGATGCAGTGTATTTTTCACTCCGGGAAGTCTGTAATTGGGCAGTTCCATAACAAAGGGTACCGCTTCGCCTTTAAATAATGTTTTCTTAAATAAGAGCGCCACAAGAATACCAACCACGATCCCCAGCACATAGATACCCGTCATTATAATAGCCCCCCTGCCGGGGAAAAACGCACTTACAAAAAACCCGTATATGGGCAACTTGGCCGTACAACTCATAAACGGAGTAAGCAGGATGGTCATTTTCCTGTCACGCTCGCTGGGCAGGGTTCTTGTAGACATCACCGCAGGCACGGTGCATCCGAAGCCTATGAGAAGAGGCACTATGCTCCTTCCCGAAAGGCCTATCCTGCGCAGAAGCTTGTCCATAAAGAAAGCTACTCTTGCTATGTATCCACTGTCCTCCAGGATGGACAAAAAGAAGAACATAATGATGATTATGGGAAGGAAGCTTACGACGCTTCCCACACCTTCTATAACACCGTCAATGACCAGACCCCTGATGGCATCATTAACTCCTGCTGAAACCATGGCATTTTCCACGGTCTCAGCAAGTGCTTCTATCCCAAGTGCTATCAGATCCTGCAGGGCCGCCCCTATAACGTTAAATGTAAGATAAAAGATCAGAGCCATTATCCCGACAAATACCGGTATGGCGGTAAACTTACCTGTAAGGACTTTGTCTATCTTTAGACTGCGCGTATGCTCTTTGCTTTCCTTCGGCTTTCTAACACACCTTTTACAGACCTTATCTATGTAGGAAAAACGCATGTCCGCTACGGCGGCATTCCTGTCTAAGCCTCTTTCCTTTTCCATCTGTTTGATGATATGCTCCAGAGCCTGCAGCTCGTCTTCCGTCAGATCCATCTGCTTTAAGATAAGCTCATCGCCTTCTATTATCTTTACTGCCGCAAACTCAAGCGGAATATGGGTATTAAGCCTGCAGCTTGCGTCAAACTCAGCATACATTCCCACACCGTCATAAGAACCGCTACATCCCGGGCAGCCCAAAGAACATTTAACAGGCTTGCTCAATTTTTGATCATCTGCTTCAATCTGCATCTCTTCTTCTGCGTTACGGTGGCGTGACTCTATCACATCGGTAACCGCATTTATACATTTGCGCATTGCCCTGCCGTTTTCATTGTCCTCAAAGTAATCCTGTCGTACCGGCAGTTCCTGATATTTGGCTATATGCAGCGCATGCTTTACCAGCTCTTCGATACCCTGATCTTTAGCGGCCGATATTGGCACCACGGGAGTTCCGAGCATTTTCTCCATGGCATTCACGTCAACGGAGCCGCCGTTTCCCGTAACCTCGTCCATCATATTCAGCGCCACCACCACGGGGACTCCCATATCCAAAAGCTGCATGGTCAGATACAGATTTCTTGCCATATTGGTGGCATCGATTATATTTATTATGGCATTCGGTTTTTCGTTCAGCACAAAATTCCGGGAAACTATCTCCTCACCGGAATACGGTGACATTGAGTAAATCCCCGGCAGGTCCGTGATAAGTGTATCTTTATGCCCCTTTATAACTCCGTCTTTTCTGTCAACAGTCACCCCGGGGAAATTTCCCACGTGCTGATTGGATCCCGTAAGCCTGTTAAAAAGTGTGGTCTTTCCCGTATTCTGATTCCCCACAAGAGCAAATGTCAGCGTGGTACCGTCAGGCAAAGGCTCCTCCGTGGATCTGTCGTGAAACCTTCCGCCCTCCCCCAGTCCGGGATGCTCAGTTTCTTTTTCAAAGTCATCCTCTCCGGATACGGTCTTATTCTCAACAGGCGTTACACCTATTTTTTTCGCATCCTCTTTGCGCAGGGTCAGCTCATAGTCATGTATGCGAAACTGCATGGGATCGCCCATTGGCGCATATTTAATAAAGGTGATCTCCGCACCCGGGATCACCCCCATGTCCAAAATATGCTGACGCAGCTCTCCCCCGCCTTCTACGGTGTCAATAACTGCAGTCATGCCTTTTTTTAATTCGTTTAGCTTCACACTTTTTTACCTTCGCTAAGTTAGTTATAGGTAATTAAGTTTTGCATAGCTAACCTGTTTTGTCAAGTGCAGGATAAGAAGAGCCATGGGGACGGTTCTTGTGGCTCGGATCGCTTATGTTTACGATCAAAGATAAATAGGAGCCACAAGAACCGTCCCCATGGCTCCCAATGCTGCTTAAAAAACTTCTTTATCCCGTTCCATACTAACCGTGGGATACTCTTTTACTATCTTCTTATAACACTTACAATTCATGTCATGGTCATTTATTATCCCGCAGGCCTGCAGGTGGGAATACATGGTTATGGGACCAACATACTTAAAACCTCGTTTTTTTAAATCTTTGCTTACAACCGCCGACAATCCGTTGCTTACAGGCACTTCCCCCTCTGCGTGGCCTTCATAGAGAATGGTCTTATTATCCGAATATCCCCACAGATAATCGCAAAAGCTCCCGAACTCTTTGCGAATATCCACAAAACATCGGGCATTATTTATTATTGCCTCGATCTTTCTGACTGAGCGGAGCATACCAGCGGTGTTCATGATCCGGTCAACATCTTCCCCGGTATATCCTGCGATCTTGTTAAAGTCAAAATCATCAAAGCACGCCCTGAAAATATCACGTTTTTTTAGCATAAGATCCCAGCTTAAGCCGCACTGCAGGCATTCCAGGCAAAAATGCTCAAACATCTTCACATCATCATGTACGGGTATCCCCCATTCGGTGTCGTGATATATTTTATTTAATTCGTTTGCTTCAGCCCATCCGCAGTAACCCATTTTCAGGCTCCTTTAGTGACCTCTTCAATGGCTATTGAAAGCTGGTCCGCACATGAAGTACCCCGGTTGCCGCAATCATTTCCACGTAAAAGTGCAGCCGTTTCCTTTGCATCGGCGCCTTCCAAAAGCCTGGAAATAGCGCTTAAGTTTCCGGGACATCCCCCGGTGAATCTGATATCGTAAAGTTTTCCGTCTTCTATTCTAAAATTGATCTTCTGAGAACAGACGCCTGCAGGTGTGTATGAATATTCTGCCATGATCGTTTCCTCCGTATTATTTATTTTCCTGTTTTTCCACTACATTTATATAAGGATAAGGTATCTCTATGCCGCCTCTTATAAGGGCATCTCTTACCTTCGTATTTATCTCGTCCGTGATCACCTCAGAGGTATATATATTTTCATAATATACCGTGGTAGTCAGTATCAGCGCGCTTTCACCGAATTCCATAAAGTAAACCTTGCCGTAAACGTCCCCGTCTTTGTCATCCACAACGGAGCGCGGCAGTGTATACTCACTTTCTCTTATGGTATCTGTTATTATCTGCTTTGCTTTTTCCATATCGCTGTCATAACCGATATAAAACTTGAAACAGACAGAGCGTATCACGGATGTAAAGTTATGGTTTCTGAGTTTCATTGCTGCAATATCGCTGTTTGGTACTATCACTCTTATACCGTCCAGTCCCACCAGTTCCACGTGTCTGGTGTTCATTTTCTTTACTATCCCCGCCGTGTCGTCCTCCAAGATGATACGGTCTCCCACATCAAAGGGCTTGTGGATGCTGAGCATCATTCCCGCCAGAATGTTCTTTAACACATCCTGCGCCGCAAGACCCACAACAGCACTGATAACGGCAGTACTTCCCAGCACGCTTTTCCAGACATTCTGGGTGCCTCCGAACATACTTATCACCAGGATAAGGGCACAAAAAATTATTCCGGCTGTTATGATCTTTTCCGTGTACATGAAATTCAGGGAATTGTTTTTCTTTCGTATCTTCCCGAATACATATCTGTTGATACGTATAGCAAGCCAGGTTGCGGCGATGATCACAGCTATACCTATCAACCACGATATTATTGTTACTCCTACGGGCATTTCTTTCACCTCTTATATTTCTGAATCATTTAAGCCTCTGTTCTTTCAGAGCCATGTCGTAAGCCTGAAATGTCACATCATTATACAGCACCAATTTGACCATATCAATCCTGCCGGGGTTTTCCTCAACATATCCTTTCAGTCACCCTGACAATCATATATTACAATATCTCCTCCATCCCTACTTTAAGTGCCTTCATCCCCATTGCCTCATAAAATTTTACGGCATCCTGGTTAAAGCCATATACATTAAGTGTAATGCGATAAAAATTTTCCGACCTGGCATATTCCTGTATATAACGATACATTTCCCGTCCTATTCCCTGTCCTCTACAGCTTTCGTCTATGCAAATGTCATCTATATACAAGGTCTTTACATCAGTAAGCACCTGACTGTCCCTAACGGTTTTATCAAGGCAAAAAGCGTGTGCAACCACATTTCCCGAATGATCCTCGCATACAAATACCTTTACATCCTCTTTTTCAAGGATATCCTCCAGCTGTTCCTTTGTATATTTGGTCACACCGCCCTTAAACAGATCCGGACGTCCCTTGTGATGGACCATAGCAACCTGCGTAAGCAGGTCCAGCAGGCGGGGAATGTCTTCCTTCATGGCTTTTCTTATTTTTATTTTGCTCTCCATTGTCATTTCCTCTTTTATGCCCGTCACTTATAAATCTATATCCAACACCACCGGGCAATGGTCGCTGCCCTGCACTTCCATAAGTATATCCGCTCCCTTAAGCCTGTCATTAAGCCTTTCAGACACCAGAAAATAATCGATACGCCATCCCGTATTATTGGCTCTGGCATTACCCCGAAAACTCCACCAGGAATATGCTCCTTCCCGGTCCGGGTAAAAGAATCTGAAGGTGTCCGTAAGCCCGGAGTCCTGCAAAATGCTCATTTTCTCCCGCTCTTCATCCGTAAATCCCGCATTTTTCCTGTTTGTGGCAGGGTTTTTCAGATCGATTTCTTTATGGGCCACATTCATATCACCGCAAATGATAACAGACTTGTTCTTCTCCAGTTCTTTTATGTACTTTAGGAAATCTTCCTCCCACTCCATACGGTAATCAAGCCTTGCAAGTTCGTTTTGGGAATTGGGGACATATACATTTACAAGGTAAAAGCCCGGGTACTCGCAGCACACAATACGTCCTTCATGGTCGTGCTTGTCCACACCCATGTTACAGGTTACATTTACCGGCTCCTCTTTGGAAAGAGTCAAGGTACCGGAATAGCCCTTCTTTTCTGCAGAGCACCAGTACTTGTGGTATTGAGGCAGCTCCACCTCCGCCTGCCCTTCCTGCATCTTGGTCTCCTGAATGCAGAGGATATCCGGATCTGCTTCATTTACAAATTCATAAAAATTCTTTTTCATAACGGCTCTCAGACCATTAACATTCCACGAAATCAATCTCATACCTTGCTCCTTATCTTTACCCTGCGGCAGCTTCCTGCCCCAAGCAGTTTCTCCATATTTGTTATATAATCATCCGACATTTCCTTTGGCACAAAGGCTATGATACTTCCAGCAAAGCCTCCGCCCTGAATGCGCACCGCGCCTTTGTCTCCCAGTAAATGGTCCGCCAGGGCAAGGCTTAGAGCCACCGACTGAAATTTCGGATCTTTATAATTATCTATATTTTGCAGATACATAAATGAGGAACGGCCCGAAGCCCTTACAATTTCCAAAAAGCGACCAACATTTTTCTCCTCCAAGACCTCTTTCTGCAGTCTTACTCTTTTTACCTCATCATACCAGTGCATGGCACGCATGATCGCTCTGTCACCCACTTTTTCCCGAAGTTCGGGTGTTTTTTCATAGAATACATTTTCCTCAATATCACATAACCTCTCGCCACCCAAGGCCTTCGCCACCGAATACATTTCCTCAGGTATGGCATTAAAATCCTCCGCCATATCCGCATGATCCGTGCCTGTGTCCGTCACGATAATATCCAAACCAGCACTTTCAAAATCAAAGTCTATACGGCTTGTCATCGGTCTGTCTGCATCTTCAAAGTTAAAAATATTAATGCCGCCGGTGATACAAGCCATCTGATCCATAAGACCGCAGGGTTTACCGAAATACTTTCTTTCAGCATACATGCCGGCGTAAGCTATCTGCTCATTACTAAGTACACCGCCGCAAAACAGGTCATTCATAACCCTTCCGATAAGAATCTCAAATGCTGCGGAGGATGACATACCAAGCCCCGCCGGCACGTCGGACGCCGCATACATATCAAATCCGCCAACTTTAAAACCCGCATCCCCCACCGCCTTTAACATACCTCGAACCAGAGCCGTGGTTGTATTTTTTTCTTCCGGCTTAAGTTCGGTGTCATTACAAGACAGGGTGATCTTACCGTAGCCTTCGGAAAGGATGTTTATTTCGTCAATACCGTTTTTTGCAACGCAGGCAAGGATATCTGCATTTACGGTGCCGGTAAGCACCATGCCGCCCTGATGGTCGGTATGGTTACCGGTAAGTTCCAGACGTCCCGGAGATGAAAAAAGGCGGGGTCCCTCTGCATTCCCCGGGAATTCCTTTTTGAAACCCTCTACGATACGCAAGGCACGTTCTCTGTAATATCCCACCTCGTCACGCAGGCAGGAATACAGTGAAGCGAAATATTTATCATATTTGCCTGATGATATGAGGTTTTTAAGATCTGTTTGAAGCATTTTTCAGTCCTTTTGGGGTATGTTTTTTTATATTCTACTTTTTCTTTTAAGTTTAAGCAACCGGATTAAGGATCGGAGGGGACAGTTCTCAGTCTCCCTTACGGGAGACAGAAAACCGTCCCCGTCGGCTTAAGAAAACTGTCCCCGCCGGCTTCAGATAACCATGCCCATGTCGCCTTGACAACTTATATGTTCGGGTTTATAATGCGAACATATATTCGTTTATGTTTCAGGATCTTACTTATGAAGTTAAAAAGAATCATACCAGTCTTTATAATTATAGCCGCAGCTATCGGAACTGCCACCGGGGCTTTTGCCCTGGATAAACTTCCCTTTGATCTGTCTGCATTTACAAAGGAAAAAGATCTTTCTTACCGGCGGACTGACATTGACTACAGCCTTTTTCCCGATTACACAGACCGGGCTTATATCGAGATAAATAATAATGTCCCCGAACTTGATAAAAAAGACGGCGCAAAGGAATTTCAGATCTACATGGATCTTGACCTTCTTGGACGCTGCACCGAGACTTATGTAAATGTATCGCCTGCCACCATGCCTGAAGAACCAAGAGGAAGTATCGGCATGATAAAGCCCAGCGGCTGGCATCTTATCAAGTATGAGGGAATAGACGGGGATTATTTATTCAACAGATGCCATCTTGTGGGCTACCAGCTCACGGGAGAGAATGCCAATGAGAAAAACCTTATCACAGGCACAAGATATCTGAATGTTGAAGGGATGCTTCCCTTTGAAAACCGGGTGGCGGATTATATAAAAGAAACCGGTCACCACGTATTGTATAAAGTGATACCCGTTTTTAAAGGAAATAACCAGGTTGCAAAAGGCGTGTGGATGCAGGCCTTATCTGTGGAGGATGAGGGGCTGGCGTTTAATGTGTTCTGCTATAATATCCAGCCCGGGATTGAGATTGATTACAGTACGGGGGAGAGCCGGAAAACGGTCAGCGGGTAAAAACGATTCAAGAAATAATCTTGACCTCTGTCCCCCGTTTTGTGCTATTATGTATAGTAATAAAAAACGTGGAGCTCCCTGCATGAATACTCAATCCGTTAAACAAACCCGAATCTATTCTCTGGACATCATCAGAAGCATCGCTATTATTTTGGTGCTTCTTAATCATGCTGTGGAATCCTGTTACAACCTTGAAGATTACGATACCGCAGTGTCCGTAAACTCCATGGACCAGTCACTTATTATATTTTTATTTACCATAGGACGACTTGGTGTTCCTTTATTTTTAATGCTTACAGGATACCTGCTGCTTCACAGGGATTATGACGCTCCCGGGAGCATAAAGCATTTTTGGCTCCATAATCTTTTATCCATTGTTATTACCTGGGAAATATGGCTGGTATTTTATAACATCTTCCTTTCATGGTTAAACAATACCCCTTTTGACTGGATATTATGGGGACGGCAGGCCTTGTTTGTCAATAAATTGCAAATGTATCACAGTTGGTACTTGCCCATGATAATCGGGGTTTATATTTTTATCCCGTTTCTTGCAAAAGGAATAAAAGGCGTTTCTCTTCCGGCACTTTATTTTTTACTTGCTGTTTGTATCGCAACTCTTTTTGTTATTCCGGGGATCAATGTTTTTTATTCCGCTTTTGATATGGACGCATTATCCCTTCAGGCTCAACCTTTATTTTGGACATCTTTTTCCGGTGTCTATATATTTATGGGGCACATATATTATCTGAATACTAAACTGAAGAAAAAATTTCTCGCTATCAGGATCCCGGTTGATATCGCAGTTGTTGTGATCGGTGTATGTGTTTCTGTTTACCTGCAGATATTCCTTCATAAAAATATGTCATCATATATGATCTGGTATTCTTTTTTCACCTGGCCGCCCGTAGCATATTGCCTGTTTGACTTAATGTATATGATCCCGGCAAAAAGACCGAATTTTGTTTTTGCCCGTTTGAGCATATGCTCATTCGCAATATATCTAATACACAGACCTGTTCAAATGTATTTTGAGCAAAAGGTGGCATTTTTTGATCATACAAACGCTGCTGTTTCTCATATGGAAGTTATGTGGATTCTCCTCATTCTTTCTTTAGGAATAAGCTACGGTCTGGCTGAGGGGCTGGGTGCAATACCTTATGCCGGCGAACTGCTGACACGCATACGCAGAAAGAAATTTCACCTTTTTTAGGAGGACAATATCATGAAATTTAAGAAACAATTGTTAACTGCATTTATTGCATTTTCCATCCCCGCTCTATCTGCTGCCTGCCCGATAACGGGATATGCACAGGAAACTACTCAAACAATACAGGATGACCAAAAAAAAATAACGCAAAACAGTTCTGATGATAAAACCGATAAGAAAAAAGAAAAAGACTCAGATAGCAAAAATAAAACCATACCTGTTACAAAAGTAACCCTTGATAAAACAAAGGCCGAACTAACTGTGGGCGATTCAATAAAACTTATTGCCGAAATCAGTCCGTCAGACACTACAGACAAAACACTCATCTGGTCCAGCAGTAATAAAAAAATTGCTACTGTGAATGATGATGGAACAGTAAATGCACTGAAAGGCGGAACGGTATCCATAACAGTAAAGACAAAATCCGCCGGAAAAACCGCTGTTTGTAAAATGACTGTAAAAGAAAAAAACGGCTGGTACAAAGAGGACGGCGCTTTCAAATATTATAAAAACGGCAAAGCATATACCGGATGGCACAAAATGGGTAAGGCAGAGGGTGAATCACCGGAACACTGGTCCTATTTTGATAACGAAGGAAAGATATATACCGGATGGCACAAAATGGACAAAAAGCAGGGGGAGAAAGTTCCTCACTGGTCATTTTTCGGAAATAACGGATGGCTTGTTACCGGCTGGAAATATATGGACAGGTCAACCGGCGAAAAGACTCCTCATTGGAGCTATTTTGGGAATAACGGATGGCTCGTTACCGGCTGGAAATATATGGACAGGTCAACCGGTGAAAAGACGCCACACTGGTCATATTTTGGCAGTAATGGTTGGCTCCGTACCAACTGGCAACATATGGGTAAAGGTACAAACAATCCGGACGGTAACTCTGTTAAGCATTGGAGTTACTTTGGACCAAACGGCTGGCTGCGCACAGGCTGGCAGCAGATGGGTACAAGTGCTAATCCCGATGGAAAGGCTAAAGTTCATTGGTCTTTCTTTGGCGGAAATGGATGGCTTGCAACAGGAACCGTTAATACGGAAAACAGTGTTAAGGGTACTTTCGATGGGAATGGTTGGCTCGTTACTACTCAGAGAGACATTCGGTATTTTATAAATCAGGATAAGGCCGGCTTTTACCAGGGCTGTGCAGGAGCTACACTTCTGACTGCTTTTCATATGCGAGGCTTTCTTACGGGAATGACATATCCTCAGTTTATGAGGACAATGCTTTATGCACCTATTGAACGGCCAAATGAATTGTTTAGAGCAAACCCTAATAATGGCTATCAT
>CACWUI010000009.1 GCA_902764045.1 uncultured Lachnospiraceae bacterium | reverse complement strand
CATCGCCGCCGCCATCGCCGTACTCTTGCCGCCCGGCGCGGCACACAGGTCCAGTATCTTCTCCCCCGGCTGCGCATCTGCCGCTGCCGCCGTGATCACTCCTGCGGTTACATTCGGATCGGGGACTGTTATGGCGGAAGAAAAGAAAGAAGTGGTCGTCAGCATCAGTAAAGATTCATCTGTCTTTGATCTGAATATTAAAAAAGACGGATTATTAAACTCGGAGGTTTTGAAAACCAATCTTGAAAAGGGTAAGCAAATAGCCATTTCCGGTATTGATAAGATCAAGAACCTCCTCGGAGGCATTACCATAACTACGGATGCTCCCGATATCTTAAGCATTAAGAACGGTGTGATCACCGCTCTTAAAGAGGGTACGGCAAACGTTATCGCAAAAACATCTGACGGTGCCAAGAAGGTCATCGCAACGATAAAGGTCACGGCCAAGGATGTTAAAAATAAGATAGATAATTCAAATCTGATAAAGAAAAACGGATGGATAAATAAGGACGGAAATTTCTATTATTACAAGAATAATGTTGCCTATACCGGCTGGCATTGGATGACCGAGAAAGAGGGTGAAAAAACACCTCACTGGTCATATTTCGGATCCGACGGAGTCCTTCGTACCGGTTGGAAGATGTTGGGAGTGGGTACAAACAATCCCGACGGCAACAAACCTGCCCACTGGTCATATTTCGGGCCTAACGGCTGGCTGCGTACCGGTTGGCAGAAACTGGGAGTGGGAACATCCAATCCCGACGGCAACAACCAGGCACATTGGTCATATTTCGGCCCCAACGGCTGGCTGCGTACCAACTGGCAGAGAATGGGCGTAGGGACCTCTAACCCCGATGGCAACAACCGCGCACATTGGTCATACTTCGGACCCAACGGATGGCTGCGTCTGGGTTGGCAGTACATGGGTAAAAACACTGGAAACCCTGACAACAACAATCCCACACATTCATCCTATTTCGGAGGAAACGGATGGCTCAGAACGGGAAAACAGACCATAGACGGAAAGGTTTATTACTTCAACGCACAGGGCTGGCTTAAGTAAAAAGAGTTTTTTATTTAAAAAGCGGAGGGTATTTACTGTCATTATGACAGAAAACACCCTCCGCTTTTTATGTTTGCCGAAATATCAATCCACGCTCTTCATGCTGTCGATCATATTTATTCTTCTGAGATTAAAATGGGTTATAAAGTTTACCAGCAGGGTAAATGCCGTTGACATGGCCGCTGCGTAAACATAGCTTAATGGCTTTATATGATTTATAAAGCTGGCCTTTTCTATCTCAACCGTGGAAACCACAAGTTTTGTGATCAATATACCCAGGAGCAGCCCGGCGCCTATTCCTATGATGGTGAATATGATATTTTCCCTGTTTATATAATCGTCAACTTCTTTATCATTAAATCCCAGGACTTTAAGGGTTGCTATCTCCCTGTGCCTTTCATTTATATTTATATTTGACAGGTTATAAAGAACGACCAATGAAAGCGCCGCCGAAAGGATGATCAGTATGACCACCACTTTATTAAGAGATGTAAACATATTGTTGGCGTTGCTCACCAGCTTATCTTTAAATGTAACATTTAAGACTTCGGAATGTTCAAGAAGGCGCTTCGTCAGAGCCTCCTTTTGTTCAGCGGTCATCTCTGTCGTGTTCAGATAAAAGAGATTGGGCGCGTACTTTGCAAATTTCTCCTGCGTATCCTTATCGATTATAATATAGTGCTCAAAATAGTTTTCGGTTATTCCCGAAACGGTATATGTGTGGGTTCTGTGGTCCAGGTCGGTAAGAGTTATCTCATCACCCTTCTTTATACCCGTAAGACGTGAAAGCTTGCTTGTGATAACGGCTTCGCCTGCCACAGGTGTAATGGTTTCACCTGTATCAGCATCTTTAAAGTTTATTACTTTTTCAATATCTTCCGGTTTTTCAAAGGTGATCAGGTTGGCTTCATAATCGTCACAAGTACATTTTATGCGCTGGGACTCTGTATACCCTGTGATCCCATCTTCGTCGAAAATCTCTGCAAGGGTTTCAGAGTCATCGGTAGAGTTGTCCATACCGGTGAGATACACCATTGCATCCTGGTTGAACACCGTACCGAACTGTTTCTCCGGAAGGTCGACGATGGAATCCTTGATACCGAATCCGCAGAGAATAAGCGCCGTACATCCCATGATACCGAAAACTGTAACAAAGAAACGTCTTTTGTATCTGAAAAGATTCCTGACGGTGATCTTGTCCGAGAACCTCATCTTTCTCCATATAGGACCGATACGTTCCAGTAAAACCCTCTTTCCGGGCTTGGGGGACTTCGGACGAAGAAGGGAGGCAGGCTTTTCCCTCATTACCTGAACCGCTTTAAGCATCCCTGACCCCACAACAAAGAACATTACGGCGGCAAAGCCTATAATGGTAGGGACCCAGTTGGGACCCAGATAAAACTTCGGAATGTCAAAAAGTATGCCGTAAATGCTGAAAATGACCGAAGGCAATATTATAAGTCCCAGCACACCGCCCAGCAGAGCTCCGGCAAAAGTTGCCGATACGGAGAAAAAGGCGTATTTGGAAATGATCTTTTCCCTGGAAAAGCCCATGGATTTCAGGGTGCCTATTTCTATACGGTCCATCTCAACCATCCGGCTCATGGAAGTAAGACTTACCAGAATGGCAACCAGAAAGAACATAATGGGGAAAACCGTGGAAAGATTTCGTATACTTCCCGCACTGTCAAAAAAATCCGCATATGTCTGATAGCCTGTCCTGTCATAGGTATACCAGGTTGGCAGTTTCAGATCCAGAAGTCCTTTTCTTGCTTTACTTATCTCTTCGTCAAAGTTTGCCCTTCCTGCTTCGTATTCCGCAAGGCCGGACGAGTAAAGCGAATATCCCGCTTCGTATTCGGCTTTACCGGCCTCAAGCTCATCTTTACCTTCATTATAGGCAGCCAGACCCTCACGGTATTGCTTTTCACCGGCTTCCAGCTGTGCTTTGGCCTCTTCTATAAGTCTTTCTCCGTTGAGAAGCTGTTCCGCGCTGTTTAAGTATTCTTCTTTTCCCTTTTCCAGAAGAGCCTTTCCTTCGTCGTAAGCAGCTTTATTTTTGTTATATTCGTCAAAGCCTTTTTTAAGAAGGTCCTCTCCCTCAGAAAGAGTTTTTCTTGCGGCTTCGTATTCTGCAAATGCGGCTCTCAGTTGTTTTAATCCCGACTCAAGTTCCTGTTTTTTGGAATCCAGTTCTTTTCTTCCGTCCTGAAGCTTTTTTTCGCCTTCTGCGATCTGCTTTAAGCCTTCTTCGTATTGCCGTCTTCCTTCCTCAAGAGCTTTCTTTCCTTCGGCAAGCTGTACTTCACCTGCTTCAAGTTCTGCAAGACCTTTGTTGTAGGCGCTTTCTCCCTCGGAAATGACCGGCTCCAGGATGGTCATGGCGACCTTATCGAAAACAACCTTTTCCAAAACAGTGGGCTCTCTTTTATAGGACTCTATTGCCTGTTTTATTATTTCCCTTGCTCTTTCGGGAGTAAGTACTCCGCTCCTGTAATCGGAAGCAAGTTTTTCAAGAATCCCTTTAACGGCGTCTATATCGGTTTTAAGACGTTCCATTTCGGAATTGATAATGTCCTCTGTCAGATGTTCGGAGCTTACTATGGAATCATATTCGTCTTGGATATTGTTCAGGGCAGTTTTGGCATTGTCCAGCAGTTGTTTTTCTTCTTCAAGCTCTTTGCGGCCTGTCTCAAGTTTGGCTTCGCCTTCTTCCAATAACTTTTGCTTGTTTTCAAGTTCCTCTTTTCCTGCTGCAGCATCGGCTTTGGCTTTTTTAAGATCGGCCGCTCCTTTTTCCAATTCCTTTTCGGCCGAAGCGATCAATGCAGCGCCTTCATCGGCCTGCTTTTGCTTCTCATCAAGCTGTGCCTTGCCCTCAGACAGCTTTGCTTTACCTGCTTCCAGCTGCGCGCTCTTGTCATTCAGGGTGGACAATCCTTCGTCAAGAAGCCTTCCCCCTTCCTGAAGTTGTGCTTCCTTTTCTCCTATCTGTCTTCCGGCGTCATTAAGCAGCATTCTGCCGTTTTCAAGTTCCCTTTCTTTATCCGCCAGTTGGATTTTAGCATCTTCCAGCTGCAGGGAGGCCGCATCCAGTTCGGTCTTTGCATCGGTAAGCTCTTTTTCACCTTCGGCTATTTTTGCAGCCGCATCCTCCAGTTCGGCTTTTGCTTCATCTAATTGCTGTTTGGCATCGGCAAGCTTGATTCTTGCATCCCTTGATTCCTTATCTATCTTCTCATCCGCCGTTTTCATAATGGAATCGTATCGGGACTTTTGCCGTGCATCTTTTATTCCCTCTATTTCATCCATGGCATTATTTATGAGATCCTTGTATCCGTCAGATCCTGTCTCAAGTTCTGATGCGCCCTTTACGGTGGCATAGATAACGGATATGTAATCCGCTTTGAAATTAGATTCCGGCATATAGGCAAAATAATTAATGATCCCGGAACCGACATTTGTGTTTCCCCTGTTTATATCGATATCTACGGAATTGTAATAAAGAGGGCTGTCCACTACTCCCGTTATCATCACGTCCGTTTCATAAAAGCCTTCTTTATCATCTATTTTTACAAAATCGCCTATTCCGACCTTGTTTACTTTAAGGAAATTTTCCTCTACGGCGATCTCGTTTTTTGCCTCAGGAAGACGACCTGACTTCAGCTGAATGATATTTATATCCCCGGGGAGAGAGTTAATGTTTACAAGACCCTCAGCCGCGGCGGTAAAGACCGGCGAATCCCTGTAAAGCACACCTTCGGCATTTTCAATGGCGGGAAGCGCCCGGACGGCATCCACATCCTCTGGGTCAAGCCCCATGTCCGAGATTATCCTGATGTCATAAGTATTACGGTCATCAAGAAAGTGATCCAGACTGTTTATCATATCGGGAGCCACTGCCATGAGTCCTGCAAAGGCAAACATACCCAGGGCTGCCATTACAAGCAGGGACAAAAAGCGAAGGAAGGATTTTTTTATATTTCTTAAGTTGTTATCAATTATCCTGTCCTTCAAAATAAGATCACCACTCAATACATGCAATAGGTTTAGGGTTATCGATCATCTGTACATGCTCAACTTCGCCGCTTTTAAAATGTATAACCTTATCCGCCATGGGAGCTATGGCAGTGTTGTGGGTTATTATTATCAGCGTCATATTTTCTTTTCGGCATGTGTCTTCAAGAAGCTTCAGTATCTGCTTACCGGTCCTGTAGTCAAGAGCGCCTGTGGGCTCATCACAGAGCAAAAGCTTCGGGCGCTTGGCAATGGCTCTGGCGATGGAGACCCTCTGCTGTTCTCCTCCTGAAAGCTGGGAGGGGAAGTTGTCCATCCTGTCCGCCAGTCCAACTTTTTCCATGATGTCCTGGGGGTCCAGATGATCTTTACAAAGCTGTACGGCCAGTTCCACATTTTCAAGAGCCGTCAGGTTCTGGATAAGGTTATAAAACTGGAAAACAAATCCGATATCATTTCTTCTGAACTTGGTAAGCTCCTTACGATTAAGCTTTGTGATCTCTTTTCCGTCCACGATAACCTGACCTTCGGTGGCCGTATCCATCCCGCCCACGATATTTAAGCAGGTGGTCTTGCCTGAACCGGATGGTCCCAGTACACATACAAGCTCTCCCTGCTTAATGTTAAATGAAACGTCTTTCAGGGCATTTATCTCAACCTCGCCCATTTGGTAACGTTTGCACAGATTTTTTACTTCAATAAAAGCCATCGCATTCTCCGTTTTTCGTATTAACTCATTATATCATTTTTTAGGGCAGGATACCATATAAAGGCCAAACAGAAAGTGTGCCCGGAGGCGTTGATTTACTGCCTGAAAATGATAATATTTAGATTAAAGAAGGCATAAAGATCAGAATGAATGTTTTGGGAATAAACCGAATCATCAGGAATGGAGAATAGGATGAAAAAGATAAAATTTTTGTTAGGTGTCCCCGTAATAGCCTGTGCATTGCTGCTTGCAGCATGCGGTTCCGGCGGCAGTGCTGATGCAGTCGTGCAGACCGCACAGGGTGAGATCATAGACGAAGGCGTTGATACGGAAATAGAGATCATGAAGTATTCCACATACAACGGGCCGCACAAAGAGAGATTCCTTAATAAAGGTGACCGTATTGCCGTTATCTCACCTTCAGCGCTTCCCGGCCGCGAGCAAGCGGATGCTGTTATCAACGGGCTTAAGGAGTGGGGATATGAGCCCGTAGAGGGTAAATACGTTTGCAGTAATCCCAGAACTCTGGAAAACTGCAAAGAAGATCTGGTGTGGGCGCTGACCGACCCCACGATCAAAGGGATATTTTGCGTAAGAGGCGGTTATGCTGCTTCTGACGTAATGGATATAATGCCGCAGGGTCTTATTGCCGGATCGGGCAAGATCGTCATCGGCTACAGCGATATTTCCGTGTATCATTCCGCATGGACGACGGAAGGGCTTCCTTCGGTCCATTCCTCGATGAGTTCTACATTTATGGACCTTCCTAAAGAATGTAAGGAACCTACGGAACGTATGCTTAAAGGTGAGTTACCAACATACAAATGCGCGGCAAGCGGTTTTGACAAGCAGGGAAGTGCAGAGGGTATCCTCATAGGCGGCAATCTTTCCACGCTCATGACATCCATAAATACCTGGTATGACAGTACAAACACTGACAAACCCTACATCCTTTTTCTTGAAGAAGTAGATATGGAGAATATGTTCGTGCACCGGTGTCTTACGGTGCTGAAGCATAAAGGTGTTTTGGACAATGCAGCAGGTATCGTGTTCGGAGAATGGGTTGAGTATAATACCTACTGTGAGGAGTTTGACGGCGGTTCAAGAGGCGGGAAATTTTCATCAGTTATGGATATGATATCCAAAGAATTTACGGATGAGCTTGATATACCCGTGGCTTTCGGATTCCCTGCCGGACACGGAGAAAAGAATTATCCGCTGCTTATGGGAGAGCAGGTAAAGCTTGACGTGGGACAGGACGGATACACGCTGGAATGGGTGAATACTGAAAAGTAGGTGTGTTCAAAGATATCGATACATTTGGGGAAACTTTTGAATGGTTATAGTCTGCTTAATCTCGTCTTTTTTGATAGATTAAGTAGATTATAACCGTTTTTTGTGTTGATTTTTCAGATATTTGCATTTATAATCTACTTAATCTCAATTTTTTAGACAGATTAAGTAGATTATAACAGTGTTTGACAAGAGGTGTATGTAATGATGATCGGCAGAAAAAAAGAAATCCGGCTGATAAAAGAAACCATAGAAGACGACAGATCTCACTTTATTGCCGTATATGGTCGAAGGAGAGTCGGGAAGACTTTTCTTATAAGGGAAGCCTGCGGATACAGATTTACCTTCCAACATGCAGGCATTTATGACGGTAATATGAAGGAGCAGTTATTTGCTTTTAAAGGTTCTCTTAAAGAGGCGGGGTTTGATACGGGAAAGGCACCGGCAAACTGGGCAGAAGCTTTTGAGAAGATTAAAGACCTTATAAGAAAGTCCACGGAAAAAAAGAAGATTATATTCATTGATGAATTATCCTGGATGGATACACCGAAAAGTGATCTTATGCGGGCATTGGAAAATTTCTGGAACGGATGGGCTTCCGCGAGGAAGGATATTGTACTTATCATTTGTGCATCTGCCACTTCCTGGATACTTTCAAAGGTTATACACAATAAAGGCGGGCTTTATCACCGGCTGACGGAGCAGGTTCATTTGGAGCAGTTCTGTCTTACGGAGTGCGAAGAGTATGTAAAGAACAGTAATATCGCTTTTAACAGAGAACAGATACTTCAGTATTATATGATATTCGGCGGCGTTCCGTTTTATTGGAGTCTGCTCAGACAGGGAGAGAGCGTTGTGCAAAATACAGACCGTATCCTTTTTGCAAAGGATGCACCGTTAAAGGATGAGTTCAATTATCTGTATGCTTCTGTTTTCCGTAATCCGGATGTTTATCTCAAGATCATCAGGGCTTTGGCGACAAAAAAGCAGGGGATGACCAGAGAAGAGATAATTGCCGGTACCGGTATACCTAATTCCGGAGACCTGACCGCTAAACTTGAGGAGTTGGAAAGCTGCGGATTTATCTGCAAATATACGGCATTTGGTCAAAAGAAGAAAAATTCCGTATATCAGATCACAGATCAGTTTACTTTGTTTTATTACCAATTTCTTGAGAATGACCCCACGGATGAACATTTTTGGTCAAACCAGATAAATACTCCCCGTGTAAATACATGGATGGGACTTGCCTTTGAGAAAGTGTGCATGGCACATTTACAGCAGATAAAGACCAGCCTTGGTATTTCAGGTATACTTACCGATGTAAATGCGTGGAGCTGCAAAAGAGATCCGGACAAGGGGCTGTTCGGTTCGCAGATAGATATGCTTATTGTGAGGAAAGATCAGGTGGTAAATTTGTGTGAAGTTAAATACTCGCAGGCTGAGTATGCACTGACAGCGAAAGAGGCAGAGAATATCAGGCGGAGGATACATGATTTTCGGACTGCTACAGGTACCCGTTATGCTATATATCCTACACTGATCACCACACATGGTATGGTTGCAAATTCATATTCGGAACAGATACAATCGGTGATCGTAATGGACGATCTGTTTATCTGAATAAGGAATAGGAGGCGCTGACAGCACTATAAAGAAAAAGAGAGCATTATTTATAAAGTCGATACGCAAATACTAAATTTGATCAGTAAGGTTAACTTATAATGAAATGAGCGGCAAAGAAAGCCGCTTTTTTTTGATAGGCTTGGTGATAATACGGGGGTGTTTTTTGGACAGGTGGAGATGTATCATTTTCGTGTGAGATACCATATAAGAGGATTTCTATGAAGGAATATTTTTTTGAAAACCGGTTTTATCCGGGTGGAGGTGTGTGATGAGAGTCAGTGATTATTCTGAAAAGTATAATGAGATCACAAAAGTGATGATCGAAAACTTTACGAAGGAAAACGAAGGAAAGAACCTTGTGTTTTCATCGGTGTCGATCATAACTCTTTTAGGTATGGCAGATGATTCAGTTGCCGGTAAGGCGCGGGAAGAGATCATGGAATTTATAGGCGGCGGTATCTCATTTGATGATGTCATGACGGTTTTAAAAGGAATGCAGAAAACATTTACAGAAAGCGGAGCGGTGGTATCTTCAAATGCGGTATGTGTGAAAAAAGAGATCCGTGAAACGATCACGGAAAGTTATGAAAGCCGTCTGAAAGAGATTTTTGAAGGAGAGCTTTTTTCTTCTGAAAATATAGTAGAAGATGTAAATGAATGGGCAAGGGTGAAAACAAAAGGCATGATAGACAAAGTTGCTGATGAGAGCTTAAAAAGCATGGTCGCATGTCTGATCAATGCCGTTTCTTTTGAGGCGGAATGGGCGGAACAGTATGAAGAAGGTAAAATTTTTGAAGATGAATTCACTAATGCTGACGGGACGAAGTCTGAAGTTCAGATGATGTGTAGCAATGAGGACCGGTATGTGGAAAATGCAATGTTTACAGGGTTTGTCAAACCATATAAAGACAGGGATTATTCATTTATGGCAATACTTCCTAAGGGGGAAAGCGTGTCGTTTTCTGAAAAGAATGTAAAGGAAATTGATTTTGCAAAGATGCTTCGTGAATCGGTTCGCGAAATGGTAAATGTAAAGATGCCGGAATTCAAATAAGATTTCAGTAAGGAATTGACGGATATTTGTATGGAGTCATGAATAAAAACAATATTTACGCCGGAAGCTGACTTTTCACCTATGTCAAGTGCGTGGCTGAAGATAGATTCCATTATCCATAAGGCACATATGGAAGTTGACAGAAAAGGAACGAAAGCAGCAGCGGTGACAGGAGCATGTTTATGTCTTGGATGTGCGCCTCATTATGAGGCTAAGGAAGTTTGCATAGACAGACCATTTGCATACGCGATCATGAACTCAAAGACGGGACTGCCGGTATTTGTGGGGGTTTGTAACTGTATTGAAGAATAAAGAAGAGGGAGACGTTTGTTATGATGAAAAATTCATAGAAACTTATAATTGATAAGTGTTGGGATCTATTTGGTGGATCTATAATTGCAGTATCATTATTATGGTTATAACATTAATCCCTATATAAAACAGCTAAGATAAAAATTGGTAGTTACGGACGATATGACAGAAATAGTTTTTGACAGCAGTGCATATGGAAATTTAAAAGCGGCAAAGGTATGCAGTAATTCCGGTCTTTTGTCCGGATCAAATATTTTTCTGACGAAAAAGATATACGTATTTGGTATAGTGAATCCCCTCATTCAATGTGTGGGATGTATTTTGTCTGCAGCCTGCTTTTTGATCATGATGTAAATGTATATGTTTTAAAGTGTCCGGACACATTTACATTCAGGTCAACAACCCAGTTTATTCACGGGTGGGGGATGCTTCAATATTATGATATCCAAAACCATTTTGAAGAGCTTGTAAAACGAGAAGAAAAATTGTCCCAAGAAAGAATTGAACTTTATGCTATGCATTGGGAAAAGCTGGTGGAAGAAAATGCATCTTTAAGGGCGGTGATTTCAGGAGTACCTACAAGCGTCGGAGAGGATTTTTATGATTACCTGATATTGCGGGAGCTTGACGGAAAACCGGTTGAACAGAATGAACTGGTTTTTAGAGTCATGTCAGAAACGCATTTCGGCGTATATGGTTTTTGGTATAAATATAGAATACGGGAGCTTATAAAAAACGGGTTGATAGAGGTTGTTGAGGATTCGGATGAAGAAAAGTACAGAATTCTTAAGAGAAAATAATAGAAAGTGTCAGCAGTAATGACACTTTTCAAATATGAGGGAATGTACATATGAACGAATTTGATAAAAGCTTTGGGCAGGTAACGGCAATCATTGAAAATGCCTGAAATAATGCCTATAGCAAAGTGAATGAGAAAAAAAGGTGGATCTGTAATCGCCGATTCCGTAAATATATTTCAAAACATTTCCGGCGAATAATTTTGCAAACCGTAGTTTTTTAAGTAATAAATGATTGACAAAGAAGGGGTGCAAAAATAAAATATTTTTATAGGAGGAATGAACCCCTTTTTAACGGTTAGTAGTAAGGAGAAAGATAGTAATTTAAAATAACCTGATCATGAAATTTTCTATGGAGGAACGAACTATGAAGAAGGCAATAATTATAGGAGTGACTTGCCTCGCTGCCGGCACAGGGATCGCAGGATGTGGAGCAAGCAGCAGTACAACCGAGACAACTACTGCGGTAGAGACAGCCACTACGACAACGGCAACAACCACGGCGACAGAAACAACGACAACTACAACGGCAGAGACAACAACCACAACAACAGAAACTGCCACCACGACAACGGAAGCGCCTGCAACAACAAAAACAGGCTACACAGATCAAGAGTTGTGTGACATGGCGGCAAATTATTACTTCTGGACGACCGGGTATAAACCGCCTATTTCGGAAGTGGACAGTGTAAACGGTGACATTGTGACCATTCATTTATATGAGGTAAAAGACGGACATACTGCTACGTCAGCATGGTATGAAATAGACCGAAACACAGGAAAAGGGAAAAATGCGGTTTTAGGTGATGAAGTAGATCTGACGGAAGTGCTGAAATGATCATCACGAAAAATGATATTTGATGTATAATACACAGATAGATTTTGATGTGGATGAATAAAATGCAAAGAAAGGCAGCACTCATACTAATTATAATTGCAATATCATTGAATACGTTTGTTTTGTCTGTAAAACCGTCAGAGACATGGTATTTAAATGTAGTAGTATCTTGTGCTTTGTTTGTTTTGCTTATAAGACAAATCAAGCTGTTAAAGAAGCAAGATGATTAGGTATAGTTTTAGGACAAATACTTGTGATATTAGAAGGGCGGTTGATCCGCTCTTTTTTTGTGCTTGAAAAGAGTCCGGATTATTGGACATATAGGAGTGGTAAGACCCGGCACCCGATTAATTGAAACAGAAACAAGAATTTACTTGCATGTTATATACGAAAATGTTATCATACATGCAAGTAAATGCTTTTTATATTTGAGGTTTCAACATGAGGGTTACAGGTTTTGAATCAAATAACGAATTGCTTTCCATAATAGGTTCAAGGGTGAAGGATTTCAGGATAGGCATGAATCTTACCCAGGAAGATCTGGCTCTCGACACGGGATTGTCCCTTCGGACAATTATAAACATAGAGACTGGCAAGGACGTTAAGCTGACCAGTCTTCTTTATGTGCTTCGGAAATTCAGCCTTATCCAAAACTTAGACGGTCTCATCCCGGATCAGGAGGTGCGGCCGTCGGATATGCACTATCTGGGGAAAAAGCGGGAAAGGGTAAGACGAAGCAAGAAAAGCGAAAAAGATGATACTGCATGGAAGTGGGGTGAGGATGAATGATAACGGCTGAAGTAAAACTATGGGGAACCACCGTGGGAACGGTTTACCTGCCCGAAGGCGAAAGATTTGCAAGGTTTGAATATGACAAAAAATTTATTTCCGGAGGCGTGGAGATCTCACCGGTAAATATGCCCTTAAGCGCGAACGTATATACATTTACAGCGCTTCCTTTAAACACTTTTCAGGGATTGCCGGGGCTGCTTGCGGATTCTCTGCCGGATAAATTCGGGAATGCCGTGATAAATGCCTGGCTGGTTTCGCAAAACAGGGAACCGGATTCCATGAATGCAGTAGAGAAGCTGTGTTATATCGGAAAAAGAGGTATGGGTGCGCTTGAATACTATCCGTCTGTTTCGGATG
This sequence comes from uncultured Lachnospiraceae bacterium, assembly GCA_902764045.1. Classification (GTDB taxonomy): domain Bacteria; phylum Bacillota; class Clostridia; order Lachnospirales; family Lachnospiraceae; genus UBA4285. The sequence goes on along the minus strand of CACWUI010000009.1, from coordinate 13,254 downwards.
ACCTCAATGTATCGGAGGCTGTAAATGTAGCGGAACTCATCCGGCTTGCCGGTGAAATACTTGCAAAAAGGGAGAGGTTACATTTACATGCTGATAATAGTCTGATAAGCAATCTGATTCGGGTGGGAACCAGCGCCGGCGGGGCAAGGGCTAAGGCGGTTATCGCGTGGAATGAGGAAACTAATGAAATTAGATCAGGTCAGGTGGACGCAGGCGAGGGCTTTGGTTACTGGATCTTGAAGTTCGGGGATATCGCGGGCAATCGGGATAAGGAGCAGGAGGACCGGCATAATTACACGGTCATTGAGTATGCTTACTATCTGATGGCACGGGCGGCCGGAATTGAGATGAGTGAGTGCATGCTGTTTGAGTCGGAGGGCAGCAGGCATTTTATGACCAGGCGGTTTGACCGGATCGGTGAGAGAGGGGAAAAACTGCATATGCAGTCTCTTGGGGCACTGGCACATTTTGATTTTAACAGCCCGGGAACGTACAGCTATGAGCAGGCGGCACAGGTGATGCTGCGGCTGGGGCTTGGACAGGCGGCGATGGAGCAGCTTTACAGGCGAATGGTCTTTAACATAATGGCACGAAACCAGGACGACCATGTGAAGAACATTTCCTTTCTGATGAATAAAAAGGGGGAATGGAGTCTGGCGCCGGCATATGATATGACCTACGCCTATAACCCGGGAGGTAAATGGACCGGAAGTCATCAGATGACCGTGAACGGCAAGCGTGAAGGGTTTACGGAGGATGATCTGAAACAGTGCGGGGAAAATATGAATATAAAGGCTAAAAAGTGCGGTGAGATCATTGCAGAGGTCCGGGCGGCTGTGATGAAATGGCATGAATTTGCTGAAGACGCAGGCCTGCCGGAGGATGAGTGTGAAAGTATCAGAAAAGTGTTGTTGGTGTAATGGTTAAGTAGAGAAATGATTCGGGGATGTTTTTGGGACAGGTGGAGATGTATCATTTCCATATGTAATAGTACATAAAAGCATAAAAATGATTCAATAATAAAAGAACGAGGAGGTGATCAACCATGACCACAGATGAAGCGAGGGAGATCGCAGCTGCATTTGACGAAAACACAAATCCCTCTGAAGAGGAGATCTTCATATTTACAGAGGCGATGAATTATCTTATCAAAGAAGAGCACAACCCGCGGGATATGATGTATCTGGGCGGTTATTATTATGAGATAAAAAATTTCGACCTTGCCCTGAAGTATTATGAAATGGCAGCAGCGTACGACTATGACACGGCTTACGAGTGCCTGGGATACATTTGGTATTACGGACGCACCGGCACAAAAGACTACAAAAAAGCCTTTGAGTATTTTTCAAAACTGATGGAGAAGGGACATCCCATAGCGACATACAAAGTTGCGGATATGTACAGGAACGGTTACTATGTGGAAAGAGATAAGGAAAAATACGAGAAGATCATAGAAGACCTTTATCCGAAGGTAAAGGATATGAATAACGTATTTGATCCGGTACCCGAGGTATTTACGCGTCTGGCCAGGATACGTACGGCACAGGGCAAGACAGAAGAAGCGGTAGATCTCTATCTGTATGCCAAGAAGTTCCTGGCGCAAAGGATCAAATACAACGCATTTTTCGGAAACCTGAGCATCATGAAATGGCTGATAGACGACCTGTATGAGCTTATAGAATTCGACAACGGGTATTTTGACTTCTTCGATCTTTATTACCTGCTGAAAAGCCCGAATAAGATAAGGTTCTATTATGACGATGAGGTTCAGGAACTTGAATCCGTCGAAGAGGGCGGTGCTTGCAGTGTATGCTTTAACGGTAAATGGTACCGCGACCGTGATGACTTTTTCAAGGACGCAAGCGTAGACGGAGTGAAGCTGACTTCCGTTTACAATGACCTTTACGGATTTGAGGTGATGTAAATGTCTGAAGAGATTATCAGAAAAAACAATTCTGCATATGCAAAATACGAGGAACTTATTTTGCGTCGGGATGAACTCAAAAAAGAGGCTCTTCATATTGAGCATGAATATATAAGAAAATTCGGAGATCTTATCCTTGAGATCTACCGTAAAAAAATGGAATGCATCAGAAAAAAGAAAACCATAGAATACTGCCGTACATTTATAAACCGCGGTGAAAATGTAGATATGAATGCGCTTCAGGAGCATTTACAACAGGAAATGCGGGAATATCAGGAGCGTCTGGAAGATATGATGAAAGAAAATGAGGCGGCAAAGAATGCGGGGACGATAAGCGAGTCGGAATTCCTGGAAATAAAACGCATTTACCATCGCCTGGTTAAAAAACTTCATCCGGATATCCATCCGGAAACCCTTAAAAATGAAAAACTGGCGGAGCTGTGGCACAGGCTTCAGGTGGAATATAATTGCAATGACCTTAAGGGCATCCGTGAGACAGAGGTCATCATCAATTCCATATTGGAAAATGCAGAACCGGGAGCAGCTGTAAACATACCTGATATTGATGAGAAGATCAAAGAACTGGAAAATGAGATCGAAGAGATAAAGAGCACCGAGCCGTACAAATATAAGTATATATTAGATGATAAAGCTGCCATGGCGGAAAAGAAAAAAGAACTTCGACAGGAGCTTGAGGAATACGAAGATTACAGCAGAAAGCTGGATGAAATGATGAGCGAGATCGCGGCGGAAGGAGTGACATTTACATGGGAAATGAACTGAGTAAAAAGGAAAAAGATCTGGTGTCACTGGTTCAGGGAAATGAGCTTGGTGACCTGATAAAGCCTATGATACGGGAGATACACCTCTTTGATTCATTTGTCGCCGGCACCACCCATCTGGAGGACAAGTCTGTTCTGGAAAATGTAAATGTGGGGGATATGCTTTCCATGCAGCGTGAGGACAATAAGTTCGACAGTAATGCGATCCTTATCCTGAACGCAGATAAAAAGAAACTGGGGTACGTGCCGGAAAAGGACAATGTTGTCTTTGCCAGGCTGATGGATGCCGGGAAGCTTCTTAAGGCGAAGGTGAGTAAGATAGAGCAGAAGGGGAGCTTTACCCAGATAAGTGTGGAGATATTTCTGGTGGATCTGTGATTGACTTGTAAAAAAGAATTAATTGATGACCTTAAAAGACCATTGTCAGGACAGACAAAGGGTAACGATATTTAACAAAAAATGTTAACACCGGTTGGTTGAGGCGGCATTTACATGATGCTAAACTGACAATCGGAAGGAGGATGATTATGGCCATAATGATAGGTTCAAACCTTCGCATGCTCCGCAGCAACAGCAGATATACTCTTGAGGATGTAGCAGAGATCATCGGAGTTTCCCGTCAGACTATCGCAAAGTGGGAAACAGGAGAAACATATCCTGATATTGAAAACTGCGTGAAAATGTCTGCCTTATTCAAGGTATCTCTTGATGCACTTGTTAAGGAGCCAATCCAGCTTTTGGCTGAAGAGCCCAATGACAAAGGACAGTATATGTTTGGCATCGTGAAGATTGGAGAAGACGGTTCGCTCCCTTTACCGGAGAAAGCAAAACAGCTGATGGAAATATTGCCCGGGGACAGGATGTTGCTTGTTGGAGATAGAAACCAGGGAATTGCTATGATGAAATGTGATGGGATCAACGACTATTTGGATATGGAGGATAAGAAATGAAATCAGAATTTGTAAGAGTGGAGATGAAGAACAATCCTGCAACAACGGCAGAGTTGTCGGGATACCAGGATATCATCCGGGAATATGGAGAGAAGGGGTTTGCCTATGCCGGGTTTGTTCCTGTTAAATACGGACCAAGCGGGAAATTGCTTGAGATAGATCTTGTATTTCAGAAGTGAGAAAAACCTTCCCGGGATAGATATGTGAATATTGTTTTTTTCAACTATAAGCAAAATCGTTTACAGCTTATAGTTGTTTTTTTATTTATTATAGTATAAAATTTCTCATATGATTATTGTGATCAAAGTACGGTTGGCAGGTGTTTTTATGAGTTTTGACAAGAAAAAAAGAGACAATATAAAAAAATATATTTTAGATAAGATGTCTTCCGGCAATAAAGATTATGTTAACAGGGCAGTTAAAGCCTTCGGCATTTCAAGCACCAGTGTTTACAGGTATTTATCTGATCTGGAGTCAGAGGGGATCATTGTCAAAAACGGATCCAAATATGAGCTGAAGACAAAAATAAAAACAATGACTCTTAGCAGAAATGCAGGCGAACTAAAAGATGAGCAGCAGATTTATAATGAATTTTTAAGTGAGAGTCTAAGTAAAAGGAAAGACAATGTCAGACGTATTTGGGGATACGCTTTTACGGAAATGATGAACAATGCCATAGATCATTCGGCGGCAGAAAAGGTAAATGTCATTCTCGGGGAAAATCATGTGGATACATTTGTCGTTATTTATGATAACGGTGTGGGGATTTTCAGGAAAATTATGGAGCACTTTAAACTGGACAGTCTTAAAACTGCCGCAGGAGAGTTGTTTAAAGGGAAATTTACCACTGACAGTAAAAGGCATTCAGGTGAGGGCATTTTTTTTACATCAAGGATGCTGGACGAATTTGCGGCTATTTCAGAAGGTGTTATTTTTACCCATGAAAAATATGATGAGATTGTAAATGACCTGGAAAATATACAGGAGTTTGAGCAGTGGAAGGATATGAGGGGAACTATTATCTTCATGAAACTGTCAAATAATACCCGGAAAAAAACAAAGGAGATCTTTGATAAATATGCAGACGTGGAGGAGGGTTTTGTAAAAATCTCCGTAAAAGTGAAAAATCTTTTTGATGAATATCCGGTTTCGCGCTCTCAGGGGAAAAGACTGGTAAACGGTTTTGAAAGGTATGAGACGGTAGAACTGGATTTTTCCGGGATTGATGAAATGGGACAGGGCTTTGCGGATGAGGTTTTCAGAGTGTTTGCAAATGAGCATCCTTCGGTTCGCCTTATTCCCGTCAAAATGGGGCAGGATGTGGAAAAGATGTATAAGCACGTTGTCGGTAAAGGATGATTAATTGTAGAAAGCAATAACAGCAAAAGTAATAACCGGTTTAACGAAGGGGAAAAGGAGCATCAGGGAAATGTTAAAAAAGATGATTACGGTAATAGGTCATGCAAATGTGGATGTGCTGGCGGCGCCGGTGGATTTTGACCGGATCACTGCCGGTTCCCTGCCCATGAAGGATATCGTGATGTCCTGCGGAGGTGGTGCATTGAAGACGGGATCATAAAGGACCCCTCTGGGATCACCAGTGTAAATGTGGTGCTTGTGGACGCTGCGGGGAGCGTTACTTCCTGACCAATCCAAATGGCGCCAACCGCAATATGGACAAGTCAGATATATGGCCGTTTCTTGATACGGAGTCGGACATAGTAAGCTTTCCGGCGATGTTTGTGTCGCCCCTTCTGGATATCGGAGCTTTATCAGAAATATTCGAGAAAATAAAGAGCAGCCCCGGCAGGATCCTTGCAGTGGACATGACGAAACCCAAAAACGGTGAGACACTTGACGACCTGAAGGAGTGTCTTAAATACGCAGATTACATTTTCCCCAACGAATCCGAAAGTTGTATGCTTACCGGGAAAAATGATCCGTATGAAAACGCAAAGCTTTTTGCGGATGCGGGTGTGAAATGCGTGGTCATCAAGCGGGGAGCCGCCGGATGTCTGATATATGAAGGTGGAAGATACATCGAAGTTCCCGCCTGCCCTGATGTAAAAGTTACAGACACTACCGGGGCCGGAGATTCTTTTGCGGCAGGCTTCCTGTACGGGCTTAGCAAGGGGTACACAACTGAAGAGTGCGGCAGGTTCGGGAACGCAGTGGCTTCCTGCGTGGTAGAAGGACTGGGGGCTGCTTACGGAATGGAATCTGCCCAAAAGCCTCTTGAGAGGTTTAAGAAAATCCGGTGAGATCAGGCAAATTAAAATGGCATGAATTCGGTGTTAGGACAGAAAAGGGAGCTGCTGTTTCCGAAATAAAAACAGAATAAAGCATTTCGATTTTTTTATTGACAATAAAAATACGGAACAGTAAAATAAAACCAGTGAAGAGTAGTGAAAAATAATAAAAGTAGTGAATAGTGGTGAAAGAAAATGAAAGTAGTGAAAATGTTATTTTGCATGTAAAGGAGCTACAATGAATCCATACAGCCTTGCATTCGGCAAAAAGCCTGAACAATATATTTCAAGACCCGTGGAAACTGAAAAAATAAAAAACGATTTTGAGTCCGGAAACCAGCCGGTATATATAATTACCGGTGTAAGAGGCTCAGGCAAAACCGTGCTTATGACAGATGTTATAAGATCATTTGACCGTAAAGAATGGATAGTTGTGGAGCTGAATCCCAAAAGAGATATGCTTCACACCCTTGCCTCAAAGCTAAACAGCGAGAACACATTCGTCGAGATATTTAAAAACGCAAAGATAAATTTATCATTTTTCGGCATAGGTGTGGAAATAAAAGGTGTTGCCCCGATAACTGACATGGAAGTGGCATTAAGCAAAATGCTTAAAGCTCTGGACAAAAAAGGAAAGAAGGTCCTGATCGCAGTAGATGAGGTCATAAATACTGAATATATGCAGATATTTGCAAGTTCCTTTCAGATTTTTATCAGGGAGGAGCTGCCATTGTTTTTACTTATGACCGGTCTCTATGAAAATGTTGACGCACTTCAAAACGAGGATAATCTCACATTTCTTCACCGGGCGCCCAAGATAGAAATAAGACCCTTAAATATCAGCTATATAGCGGATAATTACAGTGAAGTGCTGAATATAGACCGTGAAACGGCCCTTGAATACGCAAAGCTTACCAAAGGATATTCATTTGCATTCCAGGTTTTAGGACATTTTCTCTGGGAAAACGGCAGGATGGATAAAAAGGTAATGACAGAATATAAGCATTATCTTTTTGAATATGTATATGAAAAAATATGGTCGGAGCTATCCAATAACGATAAAAAAGTATGCAGAGCTCTCAGTGAGTCAAAAGAAGGCAAAGTAAGCGAAGTAAAAGAACTATCAGGCATGGATACCAACAATTTCAATCCTTACAGAAAAAGGCTTATAAGAAGAGGGCTTATAAACGGTGATACATACGGTTATATAATCTTTACCCTGCCGATGTTTGATGAATTTGTGATGGATAATTGAGTTACATCTTTCGGATGGTGAACCATATTAATTTACAGAAAATGTTTCACAGTCTCTGAAAATGACTATTTGTTAATTCCACAAGTGTCGTCTGGTAGACGATTATATGCACCAGTTGGTTATCTTCCTTGTACGACCATAGTTAGTAATGCGGCTTATGTTATTCCAAATGCAACATTATACGATTTCGGATTAATCTCTTCATTGATGCATAATGCGTGGATGCGTTCAGTTGCAGGTCGTTTAAAAAGTGACTATCGATTTTCGCCTGTAGTTTATAACGTGTTTGTATATCCGGAACCCACCCCGGAACAGCGTGCCGCTATCGAAGCCTGTGCGCAAAGCGTCCTGGACGCACGTAACATTTACCCGGACAAATCCCTTGCGGATATCTACGACCCCGACCATATGCCCGCCGACCTGCTTGCAGCCCACAAAGCCCTGGATAAAGCAGTAGAAGCGGCCTACGGCGTGGACTTTGACGGTGACGAAGAAAGAATAGTAGCCCACCTCTTCAAACTCTACGCAGATAAAACCGCAAAAGACATATAGTTTTTATAAGTCCTATGGATAATGCAATACTATTTGCAAAAGTCATAGGACTTTTGTTATAATAACTGCAAAAGTGATATGACTTTTGGAGGGGCTATGTATCGAGAGATTATAAATGATTTAATAAAATGGAAAGATAAAAAACGCAGAAAGCCGCTTCTGGTAACCGGTGTAAGACAGTGTGGGAAGACTTACATTATAGAACAATTTGCAAAGAATAATTTTGAAAGTTACATTTACATGAATTTTGAAGCTGAAGAAACGCTTTCTGCGATATTTGAATATGATTATGATGTACAAAGGATAATAACGGAAGTAGAGAGGCATTTTAAGACAAAGATCATTCCCGGAAAGACCCTTGTTTTTTTTGATGAAATACAGGAGTGTTCAAGAGCCATTACTGCATTGAAATATTTCTGTGAAAATATGAAGGAACTGCATTTGGTTTGTGCAGGATCCTTGCTTGGGGTAGCTATCAAGAAGGAAAAGATTTCATTTCCTGTAGGGAAGGTGAACAGATTACGGCTTTATCCCATGAGTTTCAAAGAGTTTGTGATCGCAAACGGCAGGATGGATCTGATCGAAACATTTAAGGAATGGCCGGTGGACAGACCTATTCCCGATCTGTATTCGGTTCCCATGACTAAACTTCTTAAAGAGTATTATATTGTTGGAGGAATGCCGGAGGCAGTAAAGACCTGGGTAGAAACGCATGATGCGGATGAAGTGGAGGAGATTCAAAATGAGATTTTAAATGATTATGCTGATGATTTTTCCAAGCATGCGCCTGTGGGCGAAGTTCCGAAGATAAAGTGGGTGTGGGATTCGGTTCCTGTTCAGCTTGCAAAGGAGAATAACAAGTTTGTTTTTTCTCATGTGAAGGAAGGAAAAAGATCTGCTGAGTTAGAGGATGCGCTTGAGTGGCTTTCGGATGCCGGTCTTATAATTAAAACGGAATTGGTAGAGAAGCCGGAAATACCTTTATCGGGTTTTGCAGACAAAACATATTTTAAGGTGTATATGTCTGATATAGGGCTACTCAGGGCTAAGTCAAGGCTTTCTGCGGAAACAATAATGGAAGAGGCTTCGTTATATATAAAATATAAAGGTGCTTTTGCGGAAAATTATGTGCAAAATGAATTGGACGCTTTGAATAAAGAGCCATATTTCTGGCGTTCCGGTAATACTGCAGAAATTGATTTTATCTTTGAAGGGAAGGGGGAGTTGGTGCCGGTGGAGGTAAAGTCCGCAGATAATACCCAGGCCAAGAGCTATAAAAGTTTCTGTAAAAAATATGAACCGCGTAACGGGATAAAGCTGTCACGGAAGAATATTGCCGTGAATATGTGTGAGGAAACCAGAACATTTAACATTCCGCTGTATTTGTGCTGGAATATAGATTATTACATAAGCTTGAATTAATGGAGCGGCAGTAGAGCAAACCAACAAGCGAAAGAGGTGGTAATTTGTTTCTTTTGAGACTTCCTTATAAGACACTGTGTATATAATAAACGTAGACTTTTGGTATTCTAAAGATCAGAATTAAAAGAAAAAAGGTGATTCTAAAATGAAGAGATTTATACTTGCCATAGTTATATCCGGCTGTGCGGTTTTGACCGGTTGTGATGCAGTTACCACACCAACGGAAGATGTTACAACTGACACTGTTATAACGCAGACAGAAACACAATATTTGTCCGAAGAAAGTTCCACTACAGCAAATGAAAAACAACTTCAAATGAAGATAGGAGACGAATCTGTTTCAGTGGAGTGGGAAAACAATGAAGCCGTGGCAGCATTACTGGATCATGTGGAAAACGAACCATTGAAAATAGAAACAACAAATTACGAAGGTTTTGAACAAGTGGGCGAGATAGGAATGTCACTCCCAAGTGATGATAAGCAGCTTACAACAATACCAGGAGACATCGTTCTGTATTCAGATGATAAACTGGTTGTTTTTTATGGTTCGAATTCATGGTCGTATACCAAACTTGGTAAAATTACAAATAAAACCGAAAGCGAGTTGAAAAATATGCTTGAAAAAGAGAATACAACAATAACACTGGAGACAAAATAATGGAATTAAATGAGCTGATAGAACATTTTAATAGCGGTGACACACTCGGAGATGATCCGGAAGTGCTGAAACTTATGCGTCACTATGCCCGTGAGGCACAAAAGATCACAATGGAGATAAACACCAAATTTCATGAGCAGGATGAGCTGACAGAGCTTTTTTCAAAATTAACGGGAAAACCTGTAGACGATAGTTTTGGTCTGTTTCCGCCCTTTTACACGGACTTTGGAAAAAATATCACTGTCGGGAAAAATGTTTTTATAAACTCGGATTGTAAGTTTCAGGATCAGGGCGGTATTTTTATTGATGACGGGGTATTCATAGGACATGGCGTTGTACTTGCAACACTTGATCATGACCTGTCACCGGCTAAGCGACATTATTTACACCCTGCACCGATACACATAGGAAAAGGGGTATGGATAGGAGCCAATGCAACAGTTACTTCCGGCGTGACAATAGGTGATAATGCTGTTATAGCAGCAGGAGCAGTAGTCACAAAGGATGTGCAGGCAAATACCGTGGTTGGCGGTGTTCCTGCTAAATTCATCAAAAATATCGAATGAGCACGATCAGTTTGAATGATTCAGGTTATTGATGATGGTGCGGATAAGACTTTGGAATTTCCACATCAAAACTTTGGAATTTCCGATAAATGACTTTGGGAAATCTTGATTTGTAAAGGAGATTACGATTATGGCAAAAAAAGAAGACAGATTTGAAGTTGTCTATAAAGACGGCAGCATATCCAGATCTGCGGGAAACAGGCAAATTCTTGTAGATAAGGAAACGGGTGTTAATTATCTGTTGTGGAAATCCGGATATGGTGGCGGTATCACGCCCTTGTTGGATTCTGAAGGTAAAGTTATAATAACGGAATCAGAGTGAGTGATTTTTTGATGGAAGAACGGCATTGGAAAGATCATATGATCGAAGGCGTGACACGCATGAGATCAAGGCGGTATTAGAAAAATGAAATTTACATTTACAAAAAAAATGAACAGATATTTTATATATCTGGGGCTGCGTGTAGTGATCTTTATCATTATTCTTGTTTTATATCTGACACGCAGGGACGAGATGCTTATGTTTATGCGTCAGCCTGTGCGCTTAGGGATCACACTCAGCCATGTGATATGGGTGATCTTTATGGTCATCATGGTGCTGCACCTTTTTCCCAACAAACTGCGGTCTATGGCAAGATTGAAAGCCGAAAAGAAACATTTCGACCCGGTAGAAGGGTATTCGGAAGTAAAACTTCTGAAGAATCATCTGGAGGAAAACAGAAAAGCCTGGATAGTGATGCTTTGCTGGTTGTCGCTGAATGCAATATTCGGCGTTCTTTACCTTTCGCATGTCATAGCGGAATCCGATCTGTTCATGCTCACGATATTTTTTTTCCTGAGTGATTATGTATGTATCATGTTTTTCTGTCCGTTTCAGACATTTATAATGAAAAACAGATGCTGCATAAACTGCAGGATATACGACTGGGGGCATTTTATGATCTTTACCCCCATGTTGTTTATCAAGAGCTTTTACAGTTGGAGTCTGTTTTTTACCGCGCTTTTGGTTCTTATCCGCTGGGAAGTGGCCTACACCAGATATCCGGAAAGATTCTGGAGCGGTTCTAATAAAGCGCTGCAGTGCCAAAACTGTAAAGACAAAACATGTCAGATAAAAAGAGGGCTGGCTGAGAAATTCCGTAAACGAAAAGGAACGCATTTGTAAACTTTTCCTGACTTGTGCAAGTTGGAAAAGTCACGGTCAGGTAGTATTATAATGTCAGAAAAAGCGTAGTTGGTATATGCTTAAGGGGGTACAGTTTCATTTGAAGGTTTATACAAAATGCTCTAATTATGCGTCCGAAACATGTCCGTGTATTTTAGCGGAAGCCGGACATTGTATTGTATGTTCCATGTGCAGAGGCGAAGATTACTGTGACTGTTACGATACATTGACTTATTGCATTTATCAGGAACTGAAGAATAACGGCGGAAAGTCAAAGGATCAGCATAATATAATACGTTGTGAGATCGTACATGAAAAAATGATCAATGAAATATATAAACACTTAAGACTTAAGGTGCCGCGTCACGTTGTCGATCTTTTAAAAATGCCCGGTTCCTTTGTGTTTATAAGAAAAAATGAAAACGCTTATTATGATGTTCCAATTTCCGTATTCCTGACGGATATGGAAAATGAAACCATAGATCTGATAGTCAAGATCATCGGTGTAAAAACAGAAGAATTTAAAAGCCTGAAAAAAGGAGATAACCTTTATTTAAGAGGCCCATACCACAACGGAATACTGGGGATAAAGGATCTTTCCAGGCTTAAGGGGAGCAAAGCCGCCGTAATATGTAAAGGGATAGGATTCATCCCTTCCCTGGGAGTTATAAAGACACTTTGCAGGGATGATAATGAGGTGACGGTTTATCTGGATTACGGCACATTTAGTGAAGAGCTGATGGATGCCTTCATTTCAAAGTGCAACGTAAACATCAGAGAGATATCGGTGTGTGATGAGAAGGGTAACCTTACGGAAGAAATGAAGTCTGTCCTTGTAAATGAAACAGGCAACGGCTGCAAACTGATACATTTCGGATTGTCAGATTATCTGTTAAAGAAGTCCGTAAGCTTTGTAAAAGATCATAGCAGCAGCATGATGATCTCCAATAACAATAATGCCCATATGTGCTGCGGCGAGGGCATTTGCGGATCATGCGCTGTAGATAAGGATGTAAATACCATAGTTCATTTATGCAAGGAACAGATAGACCCTTATGATTATATTACCATGATATAAGAGAGGTGACGTAAAATGCGCAGGATCGTAGTTATCGGAGGTGGCTGGTCAGGTGTCTCTGCGGCTGTATGCGCAAAAAAAGCCGGCGCCGAAGTGACGCTTATTGAAAAGACAGATCTGCTTTTAGGCGCGGGAAACGCAGGCGGCATATTCAGAAATAACGGAAGATATACGGCAACAGAGGAAATGAAAGCCCTGGGCGCCGGTGAGCTGTTTGATGCCATGGATGAGTGCGCACAGCATACAAATGTTGAATTTCCGGGACATTCCCATGCGTCTCTTTATAATGTAAATAGGATCGAGCCCCTTGTCAGGAAAATAGTCACGGATCTCGGGATAGAGCTTATGCTTGAGACACATGTGGAGGATGTTTCCTGCAGTGACGACAATGTCTTATCCGTGGTCGTGCAGGACGGCAGCATAATAGAGGGTGATGCTTTTGTAGATGCCACAGGGACCTCAGGTCCTATGGGCAACTGCCTGAGGTATGGAAACGGATGCTCCATGTGTATCCAGCGTTGTCCTGCCTTCGGTCCCAGAGTGAGCATAACTGCCAAATGCGGGATCAAAGATCTTAAGGGACAGCGTCAAAACGGTATTCCCGGAGCCTTGTCCGGCGCATGTAAGATATACAAAAACAGTTTAAGTGAAGA
>CACWUI010000008.1 GCA_902764045.1 uncultured Lachnospiraceae bacterium | reverse complement strand
CCCGTCATGGTACACTATGGTATATACGGAAGGAGTCCACTGTGCATAGAAACGAACAATTCCTCCTTCGGAAAGAGAAATCACATCTGCTCCCTCTGCAATAAGCACAAAACTGTAACCTTCAGGCAGACCGTTTTCCGGAAGCGCCATCCAAACCCGGGTTTCCGTGGTATTATCCTTCACCAGCCAGCTTTTATCAATTTCCCTGTAAACCTTCCAACCCGCAAAATCATTACCGAAACTACTTATCTCCAGTTCTTCCGTGGTAAGTGTTTTTGTGGAGGTCCAGTAGCCGGCCTGTGTAAGCTTTGCATTGGGTCCGTTTTCTTCAAGCCTGTGGTATCTTATGGTGTACACCGCTTCTGCCCACTGAGCGTACATATCCACTTCATCATCTGACACTATGTTATATGAAAAAGCCCCGTCAGATATTATTGCATAATCCATACCCTCAGGAAGTGTATCCCCTGATAGTGATACCCAACTTCTGTTCCCCTTTGCATCCTGCGCATACCAGCAGTTATCACTGCGTCTTTGTACTCTCCAGCCGGCAAAATCATATCCTTCCCTGATGAATCCCAATTCATCTGTCGTATAAATGCTGTCATAGTCATAAGCAGTATATGTAGTGGTTTTATCAGAAGGCTCTGCGTCTCCACCGATATAATATCTTATTGTAAATTGTGGACTTCTCCATGTTGCGTAAAAATCCAACAGGGCTGATTCGGATATTCCGGATAATGTGGATCCGTCACCAAGTAACTCATATGACTTCCCCTCGGGCAGGCCACCCTCCGGAACCATCTCCCATCCGACATTACCGTTGTTGTTATCCTTTAAGAGCCATTTATTATCTGCGCTACGATAAACCTTCCAGCCTCCAAAAACCTGTCCTGCTTTTGTGTATCCCAACTCCTGAATGGTTATGGCTGTTAACTCCCCGTCATTATCTGATATTGACATCTTAAGATCAGCCGGTAAAGAGTCATCTTTGTGGTAACGCACTTTATATCCGGCACTGTGTACATTTACAGTACAGGAAATACCGTTTTCGCTTCCTGCGGGAGTTACCGTAACCGTTGCGCTTCCCTGTGCCTTTGCAGTTACTACCCCTGCAGCACTCACTTCTATTATATCAGGATCGCTTACGGTCCAACTGTATTCCGTCTCACCTGCCTCTGCTTTCAGTATTTTACCGAACATATCCAGACTGTCTCCGGTATACATATCCACTGAAGCCACGGAAAATCTTACGGACATATCAGGCTGAATTATACCGTCTCTCCAATCCGTTACATCTCCTATCACTGTTGTTCCCGAAAGGATCTGTCCGGGATCATATACGCCACGGGCACCTACCGTGTTTCCGCTTCCGCTTCCTGTCACACCGTCATCGTATATGTATATATCATTTACCGCACTTCCTGTAGAAGTGTTGTTATTTACGGTAACATTGGTTGTATTTGTTATTATGATGCCGCATTTGTCATTATCGTATGTTTCGTTTCCGGAGATCTCTATCTCATCGGAATCCTTTACGTGAATTCCGTGGTTGCCTGATCCTCCGATAATATTATCTTTTATAAGAACAGAAGATGCATCTACCAGGTTTATACCTCTGGTGACGGAATCCACGATCGTATTATCAGTGATCTCGTTTTCCGAATACTTTTTTTGTGTCTCCGTAAAATATACTGCATTATTATTTTCACCGCTTCCGGCAATATAATTATTCTTTATACTTACCGTAGAATCCTTGGAATAAATACCGTTTGCAGCCGGTCCGGTTATCTTATTATTTTTGATCTCACCCGAGCTGTCCTGAATAAATAATGCATTTATCCCGGCATTATCCACCAGGTTGTTTTTAATTGTAACGTCGGAGTTTGTGATAACTGCTATTCCCTGCTGCAGCACGGAAAGGACATTGTTATCTGTGATATTGGCAGAAGACTGTTTTACATATATACCGTTTCCGCCGACGCCTGTTACGGTATTTCCGGATACAGCCTCACAATCGGATCCATCGGTCACCGCTATACCGTAACCATTACATGTCGAGACAGTATTATCTGTTATATTAACAGATGCATCTGACACATGTATGCCGCCGGAACCGGTATTTGTCAGTCTGTTCGCAGATATTGTCCCCTCGGATTTGTCATATGCGTATATCCCCTTATCTCCGCCTGCATTGTATATTACATTGTTCTTCACGGTAAGAACTGTATTTTTTGACGATATGCCTATACCGTTTATAGTGAGCATATTGTTACCGTCAATGTTTACTATTGAATTTCTTGTATATAT
Source organism: uncultured Lachnospiraceae bacterium (assembly GCA_902764045.1). Classification (GTDB taxonomy): domain Bacteria; phylum Bacillota; class Clostridia; order Lachnospirales; family Lachnospiraceae; genus UBA4285. Next base: position 18,083 of record CACWUI010000008.1, on the reverse strand, counting down.
TCCGTGTCCTGTCGTCTGGCTTATCGTATTGTTTTTAACCGAAACTGCATTTGAGCCGTCTACGATGCCTATTCCATCTGATCCGGTACAAATAATCGTGTTGTCTTCAAAAACACAATAACCGGCGGACGAATATAATCCGTTGGTTTTTGTACCATTTATTATATTATGATCTGCAGTAATACTTGAGTTTGTAGCATATACTCCTGCACCGGATGAATTTTTAAATCCATTACCTGTAACCGTGACAGAGGAACTGTCAAAAACCCTGACACCATTCAGATTCATCACGTTATCCTGTGTAACGCCCTTTCCGGTGTAATCATTATCCTTTACAAGCACATTGTCGGCATTACGTATGCGTGCAAGTTCCATTACATTTGAAGCTGTATTTCCTTCGATCGTTACATTTTTTTGATTATGTACGTTTACACAGGTGTATTTTACGTCAGTAAATGTGTTGTTTTTTACAATCAGTCCAAGTCCGTCGGCATCGTTATATATATAATGACTTCCCACAGCCGAGAACACATTTGTAAAATTGCAGCTTTCAACAGTTATGTTCCTGTTAACAGTACCATCCAACGGAACTGCAGTCGGTTCGGACCCCGCATCAGGAGAAATACAGTCGAGATGAAGTGCCTCCATGCTCCACTGGTATGTCTTCAGTTTATAGTCTTTCTCTGCTGAATCTGATTCAAATGTTATACCTGTTATCTCAGTACTGTTATAAACAGACGGGTCACCTGTATACATTTTGGCATCTGAAAAGCTAACATTTGTTATGATCGCGTCCTTCACACCCGCAAATGTTACCATATGTTTTGCACAACAATCCGTGATCTCACAATTTTTTAATGTTATATTATGAGCGTGTCCAAAGTATAAAATCCCTGCCTGAAGATCGGTATTCCTTACATTACCGTTCCACTTTCCTCCTTCTACGGTTATGTCATGCGCCTGATTATATCCGCCTATGCTTTCAGTTCTGGGGGTCATAAGCATAAGCTTTTCTTCATCAAGCCTTATTATCTCGGCATTTTCATCAAGAATAAGAGATGTATCGGAATAGATTTTTAAAATGTTATCTATGTAATACGTTCCCGCAGGTATTCTTACCTCGGTCCTGCCTTCATTATTCTTTGCAAAATCCAGGCATGACTGGATAGCCTGCCAGTCGCTTTCTTCATCTGTTCCGTCAGCACCGTGATCGGTAACCGTATAAACAGTTGCATCCGTAGGATCCGCATTTGTTTCTGTTCCGTTAAACAGAAACATGAGTCCTATCCAAATAAAAAATGCACCGGCAAACAAAAAAAGCAGATTTCTTCTCTTTATTTCCTTGCGCTCTCCGCTTATTGCCCCTTTCATTTTTACACCTCCTGATAAAATATTAATAATTCGCTTTTCTAAAATTATAACATATATGTTTATTTTTTATCAACTACAACTGAGAAGATATGACATGTTTTTACGCAAAAAAAGGAACCCTGTCGGTTCCTTATAAATACTGAATTTATATCAGCTCAGTGATATCACCCTTATCAAACCTCTCAGATATTGCTGATATGTTTTTAATTAAATTATTCGAAATAAAATATGAATTCTTTCCGAATTTTATAGACTTAACAAACTCCACCAATTCATACCTTATTCCTTCTCCGTCAAGCTGGTAAAAATATTTCCTGTTATTCTCTATTTTCTCATAACGCAGTTCAAAATATTCCGTTTTCCACCAGGGCGCGGGAACGTATACATAGCCCTTTGTCCCTGACACTATAAGTTCCCCCTCCGACTTCACGCCCGCACCCACCTTGGCAGATGCCAGACTTCCTTCATAAAGGAAATGTATTTTTGAAAAGGAGTCAAACTTTTTATCATTATCAAGAAAACTGCTGTATATATCCGCTTTTACATAATCCGTCCCCAGTATCTGGAAAATAGGAAGAAGTGTGGTCGGCCCCCAGGCATACATACCACACCAGGACTCATCACTGGTCATATCGAAATCTCTGATACTGGTGCAGGTGGCATCCACGGATAATACCTTGCCTATCTTACCGCTTTGTATGATCAGGACCAATCGGTTATATGCGGTAGAATAAGCAGTTTTGAGCGCAGGCATGAGGATAACCTTGTTTTCATCAGCATATTTGAAAAGCTCATCACACTGTGACATCTCCAATACCATGGGAAGTTCAACCAAAACATGCTTGCCCATTCCTATAGCTTTTTTAATATGCTCATAATGCTTTGATGGTTGTGACAATATATATACGGCATCACTTTCTTCCAAAAGTCCGTCATATTCCCGGAAAAACTCCAGACCCGTCTCCTGTACATCCTGAGCATCTTTACGTTCCCTGGTAGTATAAATTCCCGAGATATCTATTCCGTTTACTATAGCGCACTCATTAATGATCTTCTGTAACATGGCTCTTTCCACGTCACCCACGATCCCAAGCCTGATCTTTCCCTCCTCGGAACGTATCTGGCTGCTGGAAACACCTTTGGTACGTTCCAGATAGACTACGTCACAGTATTTATTCAAATAATCAAACTTTCCCCTCCAGTCAGATCCCACGGTAAATATATCTACCCTGAATTTTTTTATGTCATCGATCTTCTGACCCTCGTATTCCTCGATCACGATCTGGTCGGCCAAACCTGTGGCTTTGACAGCCTCAACTCTTTCCGTAAGTGACTGTTGAAGATTTATCTTTCCTCTGGTCTTGTCATAATCATCCGAGGTTACTCCGACTATCAGATAATCGCCTAATTTTTTCGCTCTTTCCAATAATCTTATATGACCGTAATGCATAAGGTCAAAGCTTCCGTAAGTTATAACTTTTTTCATAGATATTATCCTTTAATGATATATGTTTTTCCAAATGCCTCTGATTTGTCTAATACTCACATTTTTACGTTTTTTTGTCAATATATGTCAATCTTATCTAAAATACTTTTTATATTTTTTACGGTTTCTTCTGCCGAATCTCCCTTTTGAAATAAAAACGTTTCATTTGCCGGGACAAATCTGTCCATATTATCCCAGAAGTCATTAATCCCAGACATAACCACAGCATGATCATACACGGTTTTTCCCACGATCCTGTTCCACTCATCACGCAAGACTCTTTCCGCCCTGTTTAATGCAGGAGAATTTCCTTCCGCTCCCCAGTCTATCCTGCGTATCACCTCTTTTTTTTCAGCCTCGTTACACCTTATAGCGCCTGTCCTGCAAATATACGAAATATCAGTATTCATTTCATCCAAATATTCATAAAGCCTGCCACCCGCAGCCGTACAGAAAAATACCGTAATATTGGCTTTCGATTTGTATTTCTCCAATATATCCATGAGAGTTACTACAGTTGATTCCACGCCTTTGATCTCAAGCACTATAAGGATCCTGACAGGATCCTTTTCATCTCGCACTGCAACAGAATTACAACTGCTCACCGATCCGGTTACACCATATCCACAATCACCGCAAAGTTCTTTAGGACACTCCAGTAAAACCGGTACATTGTTCATGTTTACGGTATCCTTTATACTTTTACGATTATCCAGTTTCATCTCCAGTACATCGAGAAGTCTGGCATAGTCTGCAGTGTACATCACTCTGCCTTTTGTTTGCAGTTCCTCGTATTCCACATTCTCATTGTAATAAAAGATCACATTTTCACAATAATTATCTGCAGTCTGAGCATCCGTATAATTATCGGATATTACTATATCGGCATATTCCAGAAATCCCCGGCAGTCTGCTTCGTTGCTGTAAATGTTTTTAAATGCCAGAACATACATTTCATCTTCACGATATTTTCTGTAAAGATCAAGTGATATCTTCCAATAAACCTCATAACCGTACGCCTCCGCCAAGGAAGTAACCGTATCATATACATACTGAAAAATACCCAGACTTTTTACGGATCTTTTTCTGTCCGTCAGAGATAGGAAAATGTATTTTTTTTCTTCCGTTTTCTCTTTTGTAAAACCGCATTCCGGTTTTATATCTAAATGCTTTATCTTACCGGATATACCGAATCGTTTTGCAAAATCACGCACTTCATCGGAATCATTTTCGGTAATGATATTGTCCGCATTGTTCATAGTGGGACATAAACGCCACAGCATGGCATTTGTATATGTCTTTTTATGTATAAAAAAATCCAGTGGTGCATAATACACCACCTGCCCTGCCCGTTTAATGAAAAAACCCGGCAGATACGTCGCTGAAAATATATACTTGGCAGTATTTATAAACCTCACATAATCATAGCCGTTTGCAACACATATCCAGATCCTGCCGTCATCAAGTAACGATCCGAAATTTTTCAATGTCTCCTCATAATCCCTTGCCACCCATACGAACTTGTAATCTTTATACAACGGTCCTGAAAGATAGTCCCTGAAAAGCTTGCTTATAATACCTCTGGCGCCGTTATAATAATTCTCGATAAACATAACGGTTTTATCTTCCAAAGGCTGCTTTAAATAACCAATGCTTAATTTTTTAATCTGCTCCGCATTCATTCCCCGTCTCCCACAGGCTCCTTTAAGCCTTCCTTTTCAACTACCTCTGTAAATATGGCAAGAACCTCACTATCCCAACCAGGTAACTTTTTTTCACATGAATCTCTTTTTATCTCACTCTCAAGGTCATCGAATAAAAGTGAGAGTTCATCGTATTTCCTGTTGTTTCTCAATGCAATGATCTTTTCTTTGTCACGGTTGTACCTCTCCCATAACAAAAGCATTTCTTTGTTTAAACCGGTATCTTCCGTCCCGGTGATAATCTTGCTTTTTACGATTTCCCCGTTCTTATCACTTTTTATATCATCAGGGCAATCAAACAGAAACGGAACGGTCCCGACTCCGTTCATTTTTCTTTCCGCTTCTCTCAAAACACCTTCAAATCCATCGGAAATAAAGGCTCCGTTTATCACACACTTATATTCTTCAGGGATATCCGTTTTATACATCAGCAGGGTTTCTTTTCCCAGCGACATCGCATCAGACGCCTCCCTGAGAGTATCTGTCACGACAAACTCCGATGCCTTAAGCATTCGTCTGCACTCTGATCTATCCCACAGAACCCGTTCATAAACCTTCTCTACCGGCTTATCCTTAGAAAGTCTCTTCACAAGCCCCGGAGATACCCGCCAAACCACGCTGAAACCATAAGCATTTGCAAGAACTGTCATTTTATTGTATATGTAATCAAAAATCTCCGTATTATCATATGGGTATGCATCGCTTAAAAACGAAAAATAAATAAACTTACTGTCTTTCTCTTTATCCTCCGGCATAACTCTATATTTCTCCAATGCTTTCTCTATCGCTGTATTTCCTATGTTTCTGTCTCGATAATTTTAATAAAAATAAAGCGTTTTGACAATCAATAAAACCCTTTCATCCTCTCTTCATCCAACTCTTCAAACACTCCATCCTCATACAACCTTTCCAGCTCCGCGACCCTGTCTCTGTACCCTTCTGTTTTCAGCATATCCAGATATATCTCAAGGATATCTTTATCAAAAACGCACAAGAATCCATATACCTCAAACCTTCTGATGCTGCTCTCCATCTCCTCAAATACGAGATGCAGCTCATCGATCCTTCTGTCGCGCAAAAGCCTCTTAATCTTTTCTTTCTGCGGATAATACTTCTTCCACAGATATATGCGTTCTGCAGCAGCCCTCATATACCCATCCAGCCGGCGCCTTTCCATGATAAGTTTATCATATTTTCCGAAATACCCGTCAAAAAGGATTTTGCGCTTGTCCCAGAATTCTCTGTCGTCCAGCTCAGCCAGAATGTCATCCCTAACCTTACTGTAAGGTATTTCCGCATTGACGATAACCCTGTTCATGAATGTATCCGCATGCGGGATCACATTCCCTGGATCTCCGTAATGAATATTCAAATACTCATTCTTTTCCCTCACGGTCATATATTTTTTTCCGGCAACCGTTATAAATCCGGGTTTCTCCCAAAAAACATCCGGAAATACAAGCGAATCCCTGCCCGGTAGATTTAGTGAACTGTTCCCTGATAGTCCATTTTTTTTCAGAGAACACTCTATGAGCATTTTTTCCATACGGTTCGAAAAGTCATCTGTCTTCTTAAGCGCGCAAAATTCAGACACCGCTTCATCGGAAACATTTCTGCCGACCCCTTCTATCTCATTTCCCATAACCGTCTCAAACCGCTCAAGGGCATCCGCCTCAGGACACACCTTTCGGAGAATATGTATATTCACAGCGATCCCACATTCCCTGACAACCTTATGGTATTCAGGTTCAAGCATAAAGCTCGTGGTATCCGCGAATCTGAAATAAACCCCCGGCAAATCCCTGTTGGTATGGATATTTTCGGTTATCCTGTCCGGCATGCCCTCCAGGTCAGACGCTATAGTCTTATACGTCTCAAAGGTCATGCAAACATCCGCCCTGCAGCGCATATGGTTCTTTTTCCTCACATTCCATAACAACTCGTCGCCGATCAGATAATAATTCACTTTATGTTTTGCACAAGCCGAGGCGATATCATCCAACAACCCGTATAATTTTTCCTGTTCGATAGTCATATGCTTTTCTCCGGCGCGCCGAGTTCATTTAAACGATTCCTGATATGTTTGATAACCAGCCCGTTCCGTAATGTGGAAAGTGCTTTTTTATACATAAATACTGCATCCTCTGTCTTACCTTCCGCAAACAATGCATCGGCGTAATACGCCAGTAGCTCTCCATCCCTCGGGAAACTCCCCAAATAAAAGCGTATACGGTCTTTTTGTGCATTTAAATCACTCTCATCACTCAGACAGAGCAGTGCATCGATACGCGCCATAAAAAGCGTCCATGACCATTCCGGCAGATATCTCTCCGCAAGCTTTCGGGCAGATCCGGGGTCTTTGTACACATAGATCAGATTTGTTATCGTTATCGCGTCGTCGCATAATTCCTTTATCTTTTGCAGACGTTCAGATTGGTAGGAGACATCATAATTCATGTAACGTTTTAAAATGTCCCCTGTTTTTTCAAACTCACCTTTGTACAACAGCGGATATACGGCAGCATAAAGATATTCTTCCGGGATATCCATATATACACCCCATTTGTTGCCGACGGAGAACTGAATAGTGTAAAAATCCGAGAAGATCGTTTCCAGGGTATTTATTTCCAGATCGGTCACCAGGGTGGAAAGGTCTTTTTTTTCGGCCTTAAGAAGCCTTTCTGTCTTTTTTGTAAACAGGATGGTCTGCAGATGCAGATCTTTCTTATGCTCGGCGAGTTGGGAAGGAAACATTTCAAAGAAGCTTTGCTTTATATTTCTGTACAGACTTTTTATCTCATCGTTGTTTTCTTTAAGTTCTTTAGCTTCACCATTGTATATGGTATACGGGATGTCCATATCCATAATGTAAGGATGTGTTTCTCTGTCCCCCATAAGAGGTATGTCCACCCACCTGCTGCCATACCCCAGGTATAATAATTCTTCTGATTTTTCCGGTATATTTATAAATGTATCCTCAAAAGGTACTCTTTTCGGAATGCCCCAGGAATCCTTCGGCAAAATATGAGCCAAAGGACAACGGATAAGATAGTTATTGCCGTCTGACTCCGACCAGAAGCTTTCTTCCATTTCCCTTTTAATGTTTTCAAAGCCGGCTGTTTTTTCCCTTTCTTTCAGTTCCTTATAATCCCTGACAAGCTTTTCATCCGGAAATATCCAGGATAATTTGTATTTGTTCCTATACTCTAAAAATAACAAAAAATCTCTGTATATCTTATCTTTTCCTTCGTCGTCACAATTCACCGGGTCCATTATAAAAATGTCCACAAAGATCCCCGCAGGCGTTCCGAAAACAGCTGCGTCCCTTCCGGTACAACTCGTCCCCGTATCCACATATCTCCAGTGAACCGGCGCCGATTCATACCCCTTTTCTCCCCTGTAAATGATCCGGTTTGCCGGCAGTTTATCTGCCAGAGCAAGAAACTTAAAAGCATTTTCCCTGGTCATATGAATATCAGCATCATCATCCCAGGGCAGAAAACCTCCTGAACGTACTGCACCCAAAAGGCACCCACCGCCTAAGTAATATACAATATCGTTTTGCGTGCATAATTCATCTATTTCTTTCAGTAAAACCAATAATTTTTTTTGAACAGAAGTAAGCATTTTCACCTTCCTCCTGTTATTGAGTTTTCTCTGTAAATGCTTTCAGATGAGCTTCAATCTCATCAACCATGGCGGAAGACAACTGTTTTTTCTCGTACAGATCGAATTCAGGAGCCGGAACAAACTCATACATATTATTCCAGAATATGTTATTTCCTTTTATTCCGATCGCATGATCAAAATCCGTCTTACCTAAAATACGTTTCCATTCGTTTTGTACCGCCTCTTTTATCCGGCTTTTTTCCACACAGTGCGCTTTGACCATTGCCTCCTTGAATTCATCTTTGCACTGCATCTCGCCGCTTCTGCATATATAGGGTATATCCGTGTCGAGGTCAGCGATCTGATCATAAAGTGTTCCGTTCCAGGAACTCCTGAATAATACGGTTAAAGACACTTTATCTTTATATTTTTCCAGCCTTTCATTCAGCACATTTAAAAAATCATTTAACCCGCAGGTCTCTGTCAAGATAAGAACCCGCCCTTTTTCCCGGGATGCCGACTCTTTTGCAGGATCCCACGATAACGGACCGGTATTGCTTTTAACAACCTTATAATCTTTTTCTCCCAAAAGTTCTTTCGGACAGTCAGGCAGCCCTGTTTTTTTGTCATGATCTTTTACATCAGGTATCGTTTCCGAACCACTGAGCATCATCTCGTAAATATCAGATAATACTTCAAAATCGTTAGTAATATAAAAGTCTTTTGAAAATGCCATTTCCTCAATCTCTGAGATTTGATCGGAAAATAATATGATCTTTTCGCACTTTTTACTAGCACTTGTCAGATCACACATGTTATCAGTTACTATTATATCCGCACTTCCGAAAAGGCTCAGCACTTCTTCCCCGGTGCTGTTCACATTTTTTAAAGAGTCTGAAATACTCTCGTCGCTTATCAGTTTTTTGTAAAGCGACAAAGGTACCCTCCAGTGAACATCATAACCGTATGCATCGGCCAGAGCAGTATACATGGAATAAATATAATAAAATGAATTCTTATTACTTATTCCGTTTTTTTCCCCTGCAAAAGAAACAAAAACCTTCTGTCGGGATCCTATATAATACTCCTCATTTATAACAGGAACTTTTTTTACACTCTCATAACCTGTTTTTTCTATGACCTTTTCTATTCCCGGAGTATTATCCTCCGCGATTATATGATCTGCCAAATTTATACTCGCCCAAAATCTCCATAACATGGCCCTGGTATATTGCTTTCTGGCTAAAATATAGTCAATAGGAGCGTAATAAACAAGCTGTTCTTCCCGTTTTTGAAAAAAAGACGGCAGATAATCAGCTGTATATATATATTTGGCCGTATTCAGGTAACGTACAAAATCATAACCGTTTTTAATGCAAAGCCACACTCTTTCATCGTTCAGCCATGCCCCGAATCGTCTTACAGCTTCGTCATGATCACGGGCAAGCCACACAAGCTTATAATCACTATACATCGGATCAGAAAGATAGTCATAAAAAATTCTGCTTATGATACCACGGACACCACAATAATAGTTTTCAATAAAAAGAATCGTTTTGTCTTCAAGTTCTGCCATGGAATATTCCATATTTACTTTTCTTATCTGTTCAGCGTCCATATAAAACCTCTATATAAAATGTTTCAAAAAACTCAGTCTATCATTTTAAGCATCATTTTCCCGTCCGTTTCATAGGTTGCATGAACGGTTCAGGCGGAACCGGAAGCGAATTATCCTTGCTGTTAGGCTGCACAATAAAATAATTACTTAAATTATTACGCAGAAAAACAGGATTTGTTTTTAATTCCGGAAATACTGAATAGAAATAATCATAACTGTTTCTGATATCATCATCAGTCGGAAGAGTTATCATACTTCCCCATTTTTTGTCGAACTCTATAGGATTTAACGGTGCCATTCCCTCATTAGACACATCTGTCAGCTCTCCAAGATAAAACTTTCCGTTTTCAACATATAAGTCCACTCTCATCAAAGGAAAAAGCTTACCTACCATAGCTGCAAAATTGATCATTTCATTCAGGCAAACCGGTGGTTTAACCTCTTCTTCGATATATGGATGATAATCTTTTACAGGAATTTTTTTCCAATCCAAATCGTAAAAACAATGATATCTCCTTTTTTCGCCCAGTTTGTTTCGCAAAACATAAATAAAACGGACTTTTCCGTTTATTACAAAGAATTTATAATCATAAATATAACCATTATCAAGCACATCCAATTGTCTTTCTGCAACGATCCTTGCTCGAACGCGTTTGGGATCTGCAAGCCAGCTAGCGGCCAATCTCCGGATCTTTTCCAGATCATCGGTCTTTTTATCGCATATTTTCACCTCAAAAGAACCTCCGGATAAAGAACGCTTAATAACAAATTTATCCGGAAGAATTGAAAAATCAATATCTTCAGCTTTATCCCATACTCCTTCAAGAGGAATCGAATGCTCTTTTCCAAATAGTTTTTCCGAATAATATTTAAAAAAATATTTATCCATATTGTAATATGTGATAGGATTATACGCCCAATAATTTTCTCTGAGCCACATCAATTTCTCATTAAAGGTTTTAGGTTTTATTAAGTTTAACCGGTACTCTCCACCGCGTGCACTAAACCTGAATTGTGCGTATGCGGAAGCTGCCGCCATAGAATATATTTGTAATTTTTCTTCCAGTTGTTCTATTCTTTTCTCCAATTCTTCTAAGCTTTTATTCATCCCACAACCCTCTCTTTCTCAATTATGATTTTTTATCTTTTAAATATTCTTATATGTGAAAAAACTATAAAATTATCCTTTCCCCTTACTTGTGATGCTCCTATTGAAAAAGCATTATAACCATCGTTATTCGGAGAAAACGGAATCGTCCCTTCAATCCATTTGTCACCTTTGTTTCTTCCATTTAGTTTGCAGCTATGCACCAGTTGTACGGCACCTCTGCCTGTTGTCTTTATGTGAAGATTCAAAATATCCGACTCAGTATTTACTTTAAATCTTACAAACAGATTGTATCTCTCGCCTTTTATCAGCCTGTCTGCCAGCTTCATTGATGCAAACTTGCCAAGCGGAGGATCATCCGATTTCACATGTAACAATTCTCCCTCTTTTGCGGTTTTTTCTTCCCATATGGCGGTATCAAAATGGAATCTGAAAAAGGATGCATCATACTCCAGAATGTTATTGCTGTTACTGTACGGTCTCTCTTTTATATTATTTTTGGTATTTATATCAATGTATGCTTTATCCACGGCGACGGAAAATGAATCTGTAAGAATAGAACTGTAAAAGACGTCTCTGCCTGCAGAGCAGAAATTATGCCCTTTCAGAGCATACCCGTTTCCGCCAAGCCAGTCTAAAGGTTCACTTGCAATGTAACCTATTTGGGATTCCTTAATCTCAAAAAACGCCCTTATTCCTTTGTCATTATTTAACAATGCTACAGACATTCCTTTTGAGACATCAATATCGGGTCTTTTTTTCTTATAACCCCAGAAATCACCTATTGTAATGTCACCAAATCTTGGTGTCTCCTGGTAAATACATTTCTCACAGTGGGGAGCGCACATGGTATGGTTATGATAAACCTTTTGATAATGATCGTTTGCGATCCCTACCGATACATTACACGAATCATCTTTTTTAATGATCTTTACCGAATCAGCTCTCCATGCAGGGTTGCCGTCTGCACCTTTATATCTGAATTCATAATACTTTACATCATCCGAATGACAATCTTTTATATATTTTTTAAAAAACCCGGCAGAAGGTGAATTCCCACACAACAAGTCAACTAAAAGCAGATTATCATATTCTCTGCCCAAATATTTTTTCAGCCCTGCAACCTGACACGGGCAACCTGAAAAAAGCACAGGTATTTCAGCGTCTAACTTTGTTTTTATATCTCTGAAAATCTTCCCCAGATAGCTTTGAAGATATTTGGATTTTCGTAATTTTTCCAGATCTTTTTCGTTGTCAATAATTATATGTTCGACAGTCAGATCATCAGTCCAGGCCGCCCCCGCTACAACTCCTCCTTTGTCTAATACCGTTTCAGCCAGCAAGGAAAACAAGCCGCCGCTGGCGCTTTTAAGCAACAAGTCATCATCAGATGTTTGAAAAGCAAACAGATCAGGGCATTCTGAATTATTTTTCTCGGGAAGCGCAATAGCAGGACAAACCTCTTTGCATTTTCCGCAATCAACACACTTTGAAATGTCTACATTCGAACGATAATATCCATGTTCATCCGATTCTAAAGAAAGCGCGTCCGTCGGACATATACTTGTACATGCCCCGCACCCGACGCATTTTTTTACAGACAGATGCGCTGTTACTACATTTTCAGGATACAGCCCTTTTATGACCGGATACTTTATTTCTGCCGTCTTTGACGCCACTATGGAATTGTATAACCATTCGGTCCCGCATTTTCTTTCAGATAAGATATTTTGTCGGACCGTTTCGTAATCTATCTCATTTTTTTTGTAGCAATCCGAAAAAACATCAAATAACAGATCGGGCTTTTCTGTCATTCTGTTCTTTACGCCAAGCATCTCCATCAGACACTCAAATCTTTTCCCACCACGTTTGTTATTTTTAAGAGATATAAATTCTTTACTGAAAATGGAGGCAAAGCAGGTTCCGTGGAATGAATCCGTTATAACAAAATCAGCATACCGGAAAAGTGATAACCACATTCCGGTAGTTGCACTGATAATGGGCACTATCATAGGACTGCAAACTTTCAGGTCAGCAAATGACTTCACCGGGTCCGCCGGCTCATCAAAAACGATCATTATTTTTTTGTTGTAGGTTTCCGCGATCTTACTCAGGCTTTTACCGATTTCGGGATTAGGGTCAAGTATATATGCAAAAATATAATCCTCTTTTATCTCCTTCAACAATGGCGCATAATCATCCGGCTCACACAAAAAAACAGGATCCGGAACCTGGTCTGCGTGTAAATTAAATTCATTTTCGATTATATCTTTGGAAAAATCATCTCTTACAGAGATTTTTGAAAATCTTTTCAGATTGTGCATGATCTTTGGTTTTTCACTTTCAGGACCGTTATACGGCGCTTTACCGAAAGAGGTCCCGTATGATACCTTCACACGGTCGTCATCTGCAAAATCCAGAAAATACGCCTGTTTGTAATGCCTGCTTAATCCATAGTTCCACATTTGATCTGATCCAAGCACAAAACCTCTGCATATTTTATTTAATGCACTCATTTTGCTGATGGGCAATGTCGGGGTAATGTTATAACCCTGTTCTGTGGCAAAACGGCGGGGATGCGACATAGGAAGAGCGGATAAGTCACCTGATTCTGCTCTTAAAGGGTTATCTATCATAACGGTTGAAAAACCCATTTTATTTATTGTTTTATTTAAAGCATAGTATGTGATCATACTTCCGTAATTACGACCATACCATAACCCGAATATTCCAATATCGTAAACTGAATTATCAGACATATACAACTCCTTATATACTTAGATACCCTTTCCAAAAATCAAGATCATTCCAGCCTTCTGAAGCTTCTTTATATGCTTTTATGAGTTCATCTTTTCTTTTATGGTACTCTCTCAGCACTCTTTCATATCTGCTCTTTGTTTCCATGAATCTTTTATGAGATCTTTTGTATCTCACATATTTTTCTCTGCCGGGATCAATGGCATAATTGACAGATGTCAGCATCTGCCTGCCCGGGTAGTACCCCCAGCCGTAAGGTATGACACCGACACCACCTTTCATAACATTATCAGGCAAAAGCTGTCCGTTGTATGTGTAATCATAAATACGCTTTTTTAACGTCGAATAGGGCGTGTCCGTAAACAAAGAGGCTTCATCATATAATGCTTTTACATCATCGGAAAGATCGATCAGCTTATCATCCTTTGCCTTTTGCTCTTTCATTTTTTGTTCGCCGTCAAGGCTTTTGATGTATTCCGGCCCTTTCAGGTAATCATCGATAGAATCGATAAGCAGATTAGCGCCTCTGTAATTAAACTTGTACAACTCCTCCCAGAATAATTGGTTTATCCTGGTCAGTATTTTCGCACTTTTCACATGATCATGCAGCGAATGAAGGATAAGATCGTTTCGGTGGACCTGATAAAACTCCATTGCAGCGCTGAACTTTCCGGCAAATCCCTGATGCCATATGCATATGCCGTTTAATGTGATAAACCTGGCGTGATTTCTGAAAGAATATTCTATATCATCTCCCCGGATAAAAGCAGGAAAAGGAAGGTTGTCATTTCTTGCTATGCTTGTGGGAATGCAGCAATACCACCATCCGCAGTATTGGTACGGGTTATACGGAAGTATCTTTTCATTTTCCACAACACAGTAATAATCATTAAGATCATAGTATGGCTTGCAGGGACCGTGTTCACCGTTCTTTTTAGTCATTCCGATGTCTTCATGCTGGATATTGCAATGTTCCATCTCAAGCATGGCACCGCAGATAAAATAGTCCTTGTACTCATCCTTTATTAATTCAAGTAAACGATATGTTCTTTTGAAGGAATCCGCAAACAATACCACATCGTCATCCATAAGAAGTATATGTGTAGGCTTTTTTTCCTGATCGTTGGCTTCTATTATCCCTCTGGAAAAGCCGCCTGCTCCACCCACATTTTTATTATGGAAAACCCTGATGTCATCTGTTTCGGTCTTTTCTTTGTTTAAAGTATTACCATTATCGATGATTATCCAGTTTATCCTGTCCTTAAACTCATCCGTATGAAACAACTCTTCATTCAATATCCGGATATTGTTTTCAATAAAGCTTTCTTTTTTGAATGTTGTGGTGACTAAGGTCAGAAAAGGTTTATTCAATTCTTTTTCTTCGGTTTCCGTGTAATAGTATCCATTATAAAACTTAAAATCCGAATCTGTTATTATTCTGAATGCAATAACATCTGAAGCCGGGTCAAAATTAATTTTCTGAACAGCCTTTCCCCTTTGGAGCAGGTCAAATCTCTGTCTGCTTAAAACCTTTCTTTCAAGATTTTTTTTGTCATCTATGTGATCTCCGATGATCTCCAACGTAAAGCTTCCCTCGGCCTCAATCTCAATAAAAAGATTTTTGATGTTTGTATATTTCAGCCATTTTTTTAAAGAAAAAATATTAAAATATGTCGAAAAATCATATATATCGGTTCCGTCAAAATCAAGTTTTTTATACGCACGTACAAACATAAGCTGATAATTTTTAAGGTCAGCACTTTGCTCTGTCTGTATCTCCTGTAATATCTTTTTCATTTTTTTTCTTCCTTCTTTTGTGACTTTGCATATGCCGCACAAACCTCTTGGGGCTTCCCAACCATCATCTGAACCCCCTTTTCTATCCAAACAGCTTTATCACAAAAATTATTTATGGTATTAATACTATGAGAAACAATAAGCACAGTTGATCCGCCCTGTATCATTTCTTTAACTCTTTTAAGACTTTTCAATCTGAAAAAAGCATCTCCCACACTCAGCACTTCATCAAGAATAAGGATCTCGGCAGCATTCCCCGCCGTGGCTATGGCAAAAGCAAGTCTTGACACCATTCCCGAAGAAAAGTTTTTTACCTTTTCTCCCATAAAATCACGAAGTTCTGCAAAGTCCACTATATCATCATAGTGCTTATCGATAAAATCCTTGGTATAACCTATAAGGGCACCGTTTAAATATACATTTTCTTTTGCAGTGAGTTCCAGATCAAATCCCGTCCCAAGAGTCAGAAGCTGAACTTTGTTCCTGTCGACATTTACTTTTCCCTCAGTGGGATTCAGCACACCGGACACTATCTTTAGAAGGGTGCTCTTACCTGAGCCGTTGGTTCCTATGATACCAACAACTTCACCTCTATATACGTCAAAGTTTATGTTATCGAGAGCTCTCAATTCGTGCTTCTTCATTTTGCCCTTGACTTTTTGGATAAAGAAATCCTTAAGACTGCTTGCGCTTCCCGACGACACCTTAAAGACCATACTTACGTCTTTTACCTCTATCATCTTGACTTTTTTGTCGATGGTATTTTGAGGTTTGGGGGCCGGTTTACCGGCAGCCTTGGGTTCGGGTTTGGGCGCCGGTTTGGCAGCCGGCTTGGGCTCCGTTTTTTCTTCAGCCTTAGGAGTGGCTTTTGCCGCAGCCTTTGGCGCAGGTTTGGAGGCAGGTTTAGGATCTGCTTTTTCTTCCGATCCAGGAGTGGGTTTAACCGCAGGCCCGGGGGCCGGTTTCGGATCCGGCTTCGATCCGGGCTTTATCTCCTGTAAAGGATCGGGATCAGGCTTAAGATCCGGGGAGGCATCCGTTTTTATTTCTTCCTCCATTACCTGCAACACGGTATTTTTTATCTCGTCCGTATCAAAGATAATGCTTTTTTCTTCTTTGGTTTTTTCCTGCGCCGCTCTCACCGCTGCGATTATATCTTCTCTGCTTTTAGGACTCATTACCTAAGATCTCTCTTTCATGATGCATTATGAATTTACATTATAACTTAGCAACGATGTCTTGTGTACCCCTTTTAAAAACTAAAGTACCGAGAAGATAAAAGAACACCGCATAACAAACGAGCTTTACCCAGAGCATAGGACCCGGTGCATAACCGTCCATTACACAGATCCTTGCTATGGTTATTGCTATGTATATGGGGTTAAAACTCATGATCATCTGTACTGCCGGAGCCATCCTGTCAACTGAATAAAATAATGCACTGCCGTACATAAGAAGCAGCATAAGGATCTTATAAAAATACTCAATATCCGCAAAATAAACGTTTATGACCGCCAGTATCTTTCCTATTCCGTAGATCATAACCAGACATATGGCAACATCAACCGGCACAAGAAGCATGAAGATATTGGGAGTTATCCCCGATATAGCCACAAGTATCACATAGCCTATCATGGAGTAAAGCATATTTATAAGAGCCACATACACTTTCTCGATAACGAAAACATTTTTGGGGATCCTGGTCCTTACCAAAAAAATCTTACCGGCAACCAGAGATTTCATGGCACCTGTTGTTCCCGAATTAAAAAGCGAATATATAATAGTTCCCGTAAGAACATACACGGGAAAATTCGGTATTCCACTCCGGAAGATAGCAGAAAAAATGATAACCATGGTTATCATATATATAAAGGGATTGATGACATTCCACAACTGACCGAGGAATGCGGAAGAGTTTCCTCTCTTCACATCCCTTCTGGCCAGCTGTCTGATGACAAACAAATATTGACGTCGTTTTTCCCTGTCATTTAACTGAACATTGTCTTCAGCCATTATATCTTCTCCATGACCTTATTTTCTTTGTACCTAAAAATAAGTTTTCCGACTACAAACATCCCCACGGACCATATGACCATCTGGGCAAGGAAATGTGCTTCCGGCACCCTGCCGTAAAGCACGCCGTCTCTTGCCACTTTGATAAAAATATAAATGGGGTTAAATGATATAAAGGTTTTTATTCCCGGATCCAGTGTGTCCACACTGTAAAAAAGACCGGAAAAAAAACGGAGCACCATAAGCACGGTCCCGTAAATATTTTTTGAATCCCCGAAAAAAACATTCCATATGGACAGAGCATATGACAGACCGATAAGGAATATCATCACAAAAAATAAATCTATGGGGAATAAAACTACCGTCCACTGTATCTTTACCTGAAAAACGATCAGTACTATCACATAAGAAATACATGACAACATGAAGTTCACAAAAGCCGTATATACCCTGGATAGCACAAATGTCTGCCTTGCCCATTTGGTCTTGAGCATAAGATTCCTGTTATCCTTAAGGGCCGTCATGGCTGTGGTGGAACCTGTGGAAATAAGTGTAAATATCAGATATCCCGTCAGATAATAAGCCGGATAATTCTCGATTCCTCTGCTTAAAAAATAGGAA
>CACWUI010000007.1 GCA_902764045.1 uncultured Lachnospiraceae bacterium | reverse complement strand
TGAAACCTGGGAAATCCCAACGTCAAGCATCCTGGTGCGGACATCCTCGGATTCTCTTGTAGACACTATCATACCGGTGTAAGGCACGGCAAGGCGTATGCATGCTGCGATCTTGATAAACATTTCATCTGAAATGGAATTGTCAAAATCATCAGGATTAATATCATCCGCAGGTTTCACCCTGGGAACACTGATAGTATGAGGCCCCACGCCGTGTACTGCCTCCAGATGCTCCGCATGCATAAGAAGCCCGGCAAATTCGTATCTGTAGCCCTCAAGTCCGAAGAGTACACCAAGTCCCACATCATCAATACCGCCTTCCATGGCTCTGTCCATAGCCTCGGTATGGTACGCATAATCATGCTTTGGACCGGTGGGATGAAGTTCCTCATAACTCTTTCTGTTGTAAGTCTCCTGGAACAGGATATAAGTCCCTATACCGGCGTCTGCCAGCCGTTTATAATTCTCTACCGTAGTAGCTGCGATGTTAACATTTACACGTCTGATGGCCCCGTTTTTATGCTTTATGCTGTAAATGGTATTTATGCAGTCAAGAATATATTCGATGGGGTTGTTTACCGGATCCTCCCCTGCTTCAATGGCAAGTCGCTTGTGACCCATATCCTGAAGAGCGATAACCTCTGCTCTTACCTCTTCCTGAGTAAGCTTCTTACGGGGAATGGTCTTGTTTTTTGCATGATAAGGGCAGTAGAGACAACCGTTTATGCAATAATTAGAAAGATACAAAGGCGCAAATAAAACGATACGATTGCCGTAAAAAGCAAGCTTTATTTCTTCGGCGATCTCAAATATCTTTTTATTTATTTCCGGATCATCGCAGGCAAGAAGAACAGAGGCCTCCCTGTGTGAAAGCCCCTTACAGACGTAACCTGTTTTTGTCTTTTGCGGTCTTGCCTTTTCCAGAATGGAATCGATCAATTCCCTGTTGTTTTTATTTTCGTCGGCATATTTAATTGTATCAAGGATTTCTGCGTCATTAATAAATTCATCTGCATTTAATGACTTGGGATCATAAACAGACATAATTAACTCCTTTCTTAGCGGTCAGATCTCTCTTCCCGGTCAGACATTGTCTGAAAAAAGCGATATTTAAAAGATATGTGTATCAGACTATACAAAAACATGAAGTTAGTCAATGATAACTTTCAGATCAGGCAAAAGCTGTTTTTACTTCAACATTGTCAAGGTTACCGATCTTACCGGAAATAGCAGAGATATCATCCTGGGGCGCATCAAGAGCCACACTTATCAGATTAATGTTTCTTTCTTTGTAAGGAATACCCATCCTTCCGATGATGAAATCTCCGTATTCGTGAAGTATTTCGTTGATCTCATTAACTGATTCCTTTGATCTTACTACGATGCTCATCACTGCAAGTCTTGTTTCCATAAAACTATTCTCCTTTTTTAATGATTAATTAATTTACTTCTTGCCCTTAATAATATAGAATCTAAAACTATAAATCAATACGGAGGGAAAAATGTTACGTCTTGAAGGAATAACAAAAAAATATAAGACAGGTGACTTTTTGCAGACTGCTCTTGACGGGGTGGATCTATCTTTAAGAGACAATGAATTTGTGGCTATCCTGGGACCTTCAGGCTCAGGGAAAACTACGCTTCTTAATATCATAGGGGGACTGGACAGATACGACTCGGGCAACCTTCTTATCAACGGAGTTTCCACAAAGAATTACCACGACAGGGATTGGGATACCTACAGGAATCATACCATCGGATTTGTATTTCAAAGCTACAATCTGATTCCCCATCAGAGTGTGTTGGATAATGTTGCCCTGGCCCTTACCATAGGCGGAATATCCGGAAAAGAAAGAAAGGAAAGGGCGCTGAAGGCTCTTGATGAGGTAGGGCTTACGGAGCACAGAAATAAAAAGCCTAACCAGCTTTCCGGAGGTCAGATGCAGCGCGTGGCTATTGCCAGGGCGCTGGTAAATGATCCGGAGATAGTTCTTGCCGATGAGCCTACGGGAGCCCTTGATACGGAAACAGGGCTTCAGGTAATGGAACTTTTAAAGAAAGTGGCAAATGACCGTCTTGTAGTAATGGTCACGCACAATCCCGAACTTGCCAACGAATATGCCAACAGGATAATCAATATTAAAGACGGCAAGATCATTCAGGACTCTAATCCTGTAACGGAAGAGGAACTGAGTGCTCCAGAATCCGCTGATAAAAGCACGCCGGGAAAGGTCAGAAGATCGGGGATGTCTTTCGGGACCTCTTTTAAACTGTCTCTTAACAATCTGCGCACTAAGATGGGAAGGACCATACTTACGGCAATAGCAGGATCCATAGGCATTATCGGTATCGCCCTTATTCTTGCCATGTCAAACGGTGTAAATAATTATATATATGACATACAAAGAGATACCATGTCATCTTATCCTTTAACGATCGAGAGTCAGGAACTTGATTTGTCTTCCGTACTGAGTGCGGACAGTTCCGATGCTTCATCAGGAAACACGGACGGGGAAGGGTTGTATGCGGACGTTTCGGACGTGTCAATAGGAGTGACCGGAGCATCGTATAAGAAAAATGATCTTGAAGCCTTTAAGAAATATCTTGATAATGCAGACAGTGAGATAAACCGGTACATAGGAAAGAACGGGATAACTTACGGATATACACCTGCTTTTACTGTTTTTACTAAGGATCCGGATGATGCTTATGTGGATACCAATGATGATCCCCAGGATTCCAATGTATCAGCAGTAAGAAGCATGTTTGCAGGACTTACCATTAACAGAAGTAATGCTAACCAAACGGCCTCCAATTTTTCCGAACTCACACCCGGAAAAAACGGTGCGCTTATAAGTGATCTTGTGACAGATAATTACGAATTGAAGGCAGGAGACTGGCCAAAGGAATATAATGAGATAGTTATTAAGCTTGGTACCGACAATTCCCTTAATGCCATTGCTCTTTACCAGCTTGGTGTTATAACCTATTCGGAATATCAGGATATGGTAAAGGATGAAAGCAGTGAGCCTTTAAGGAAAATATCTGATAACTTTGACAGTTTAATAAATAAAGAATTCTATCTTGTTCCGCAAAGCGCATTTTACGTTAAAAATGACAGCGGTAATTATGTTGAAAAGCCTGCCGATATTATGAATATCGAAGGATATATTGATAACAGCATAAAACTTAAGGTATCGGGTATAGTTAAACCGGTTAATGATTCAAGTACCGAGCAGATAAGCACAGTTGCTGCCTATACAAGCAAGCTGACGGATAAGATCGTGGAAGAGACGGATAAAAGTCAGGTGGTAAAAGATCAGGAAGCAGATCACGAGATCAATGTGCTTACAGGAGTAGGTTTTGAAGCAAAGAATGACGAGGAAAAGGCAAGGCATGCAAAGGAATACGCATCCAATCTTTCCGTTTCCGATAAGGCGGCAATGTTTCAGGTTATCATGATGTATTATCAGCAGCAAAAGGAAAGTGACAAGTCTGAGTCCCGGGAGAGCACTGATGTCTCCGGCATTCCGGCTTCCGGTGCGGTAACGGGAGAGGAAGCCCTTGCGGCATCTCTTGATGCATGGCTTGCTTCGGATCCGAAGACTGAGGATCTTGTGAAACTTTACGACAATTATATAGGCGATAATTCCTACGATGACAATATGCTGGCCTTCGGTAAGGTTAATAAGAACAAGCCCAGTGTGATCAATATTTATACAGATACATTTGAGGATAAGGACGGTGTAACTCAGGCGATCCAGGATTATAATGATTCCGTAAGTGAGGAAGAAAAGATAACCTATACCGATATCATAGGTCTTATGACATCATCAATGACAAGGATCGTAAATGTTATTACTGCTGTTCTTATAGGGTTCGTTTCCGTATCTCTTATAGTATCAAGTATCATGATAGGTATCATTACCCATATATCCGTTCTTGAACGCACGAAAGAGATAGGGATCCTGAGGGCAATGGGAGCATCCAAATCCAATATATCAAGAGTATTCAATGCCGAGACCATGATAATCGGTCTTGCATCGGGACTTATCGGTGTGGGTATTGCCGTGCTCATTACATTACCAATGACGGAGATAATGCGTCATTCCATGGAAGGAGCTGAAAACGTAAGGGCGTATCTGTCGCCTATTCATGCGGTGATACTGATCGGTCTGAGTATTCTCGTTACATTCATAGGAGGAATACTTCCCGCAAGGAGAGCGGCGCGAAAGGATCCGGTTACGGCATTAAGAAGCGAGTAGAGATCAGATAACAGTTTTGAGACAAGGGAACCTCTTTGTGTTCCCTTATTTTTATACGGTTGTCCCGTTTTTGTGGTAAAATTAAAAAAGGAAAGGAGATGGTTAATATATGGAGTTTTTAGTAGTAATGCTGATCATTGTATTGGCGGTTGTACTTGCGGATGTGATCGCGCATTTCATACCGGCAATACCGGCACCTATAATGCAGATAGCTCTCGGAGCAGCTATTTCATTTTTACCTATTGCTCATCATTTTGAGATAGAGCATCATTATTTTCACCTGATGTTTATTGCGCCCCTTGCCTACTTCGGCGGTATGGAAACCAGCCGTAAGCAGCTTTGGAAGAATAAATGGGCCATTGCCAATTTTGCAATACTTCTTATAGTGATAACAGGATTCGCAGTAGCTCCCATTATTCACGGGTTTATACCCATGATCGCACTTACGGCAAGCATCACCCTTATGGCGGCTCTCGGCCCCACGGATCATGTGGCTGTTGATACGGTGGAAAAGCACAGTCATATACCCCATAAGCTCATGGAACTTCTTAAAAACGAGTCTGTATTCGGTGAGGTTACTGCGATCATCTTCCTGCAGACATGCCTGGGAGTTGCAGGCGGAGAGCATATCAACGCAGGTCATGTTACCCTTGAGTTTATAAGGCTTCTGCTTGGCGGTATCGCAGTAGGTCTTGCCATCGGATTTGCAAAGCTTTTGATAGTAAGGCTGCTTTACACAAACGGTATAAAGCATACGGCGCTTCATACCCTCATCGGAGTGGTTCTGCCCTTCTTTGCTTATATTCTTTCGGAGCATATAGAGGTTTCCGGTATCGTGGCCATTTTTGTGGCAGGTCTTATTTCCACTATGGAATTCCGGAAAGAGACTTCTGACACGAAACGGTTAGAAGAAGGCTCGGAACATGTATGGGGATTTTTGGCCTATACACTTGACGGCTTTATCTTCGTCATGCTGGGTATGTTTGTTCCGCATATAATTGAGCACCTGTTCTCGCATCATCTGGAGGTTTCTCCGGGACTTGTGATCGCCATGGTGTTCATAGTAATGGGAGCCATACTTGCAGTGCGTTTCTTCTGGTCACTGCTTACGCTTCCGAAGCGTACATACAAAGACGACGGCATAACAAGATCACGGGCGGCGGCTTTGTTTACAATGTCCGGAGCGCGAGGTGCCATTACATGGGCATCCGTGGAGTCTATTCCCGTGATTCTGGCAAACGGACTGGAATTTCCTCACAGGGAGCTGATCATGACCATTGCCATGGGAGTGATCATTCTGTCTGTCATTATTTCCTATGTTGTTCTGCCTATTATCGCACCGAAACATGATACTGTTGAAAAGCAGGAAGAGTTTAAAAAGGTGCAAATGGGAATATTTGCAGCGGTTGCAGACGCGCTTGTGGCTGAGTCTACCGTAAAGAACCGGGAGGAGTCTAACCTTATCGCATACCGTTATCGTGACCGCGCCGATGATATTCAGATGACCATGAAGCGGGATTCGGCAGTAAATGATGAGATAAATGTTTTAAACCGCAAGATCGTTGACTGGAAGATAGAAAATCTGGAAAACATGGAAAAAGAAGGTACGATCACCCGGGAAGAGGCGGATTATTATATTAAGTCCGTGGATAAGGAGAGGCGCAAAAAGATCTCACGCGGTGTGACCGGAACTGCCATTGCAGGTTTCTTTAACAGCAGGAAGCTGGCCAGGGAGGCAGACAAGATCAGTCATGGCAAGGATGATGTTTTCCTGAGAAGCAGCAAAGCAAATGCGGAATACGTACTTGAAAAACTGGAGGAGTATAAAAAAATCGATTCTTCAGAAGTTGTGGATGCTACCATTCAGAAATATCAGTATTATCTTAGCAATATTAATCAGAACATTGATAAAAATGACGGTCTCCCTATTGATGAGGATGAACTTGCCCGTATTGAACGTCGTGCACTTCAGATAGAGACAGGGCTTATCCAGGATGAATATGAAAAAGGAAATCTTTCCTTTACCGAATCCAAGGCGATGAAAAGTGACCTTGCAATGCTTGCTTCCCATATGGTATAACGATCCGGAATTTTCACCGGTTAACTGTCATTTAAGAAAGAAACAGAGTAAGTGAGTAAAAGAAAAAGAAAAGAAAACAGATTAGGAATTCTTAAAAAAATAATAATCAGTTTGAGTATAACTGCGGCGGTGGTGATCGCCGCTTTATACTTTTTGAAAATGTATTATTTTGTAAGTCCTGATGTGAAAATAACAGGAAAAGCTGATGTTGTTGAATACATTCTTACGGATTCACCGAATTATAAAAGAAGCGGAAAACTTGCAGTTAAAGGAATAATGCTCCATTCGGTGGGGAGTCCCCAGCCGGACGCCAAATCATATGCAGATGTATTCGGGGCAGAGGATTATACACGCTCAGGAGTACATGCATTTATTGATGCAAAGACAGGCGAGGTATACCACACGCTGCCTTGGAACAGGGTTGCATGGCATTGTGGAGGGGACGGCAATCTTACTCATATCGGAATAGAAATGTGTGAGACTGACCATGAGTATTATGACGACAACGGCGAGCTCCATATTACCGATGTGCAAAAAGCCGGACAGGACGCCAAGAGAGCATATAACAGTGCCGTAAGGATCTTTGCCGAATTGTCGAAAGCTTATGGTCTGGATCCGCTGGAAGATGGTGTTATAATTTCTCATAATGAAGGGTATGAGGCCGGTATTGCTTCCAATCACGGAGATCCGGAACATTATTGGGAAAAAACCGGATTGGGTTATACAATGGACGGCTTCAGAAAAGACGTGTATAATCTTATCAATGAATAATATCGCAAGGAGATGTTTAATATGGTTAAGCCGATAATAAGAGACACTTTTTTTCTTTCTTTGAAAAGTGAAACTGCCACAAAAGAAGACAGGAACGTAATGACGGATCTGGTAGACACGCTTAAAGCCAATGCCGATATTTGTGCGGGACTCGCCGCAAATATGATAGGAGTCAATAAACGTATAATAGCAATAAATACCGAGGTGCTTATCATTGTAATGAATAATCCCGTTATCATTAAAAAGAAGGGTCCTTATGAGACGGAAGAGGAATGCCTTTCTCTTGACGGAAGCAGAAAAACCACCAGATATAAAGAGATAGAGGTGGAGTATGATGATCACTATTTCAACAAAAAGAAAGAAAAGTTTTCAGGATGGATAGCAGAGATCATACAACATGAGATAGATCATTGCGACGGAATACTGATTTAAAAGCGGAGGGTTAAAGATGGCTGCATACGATGTTTATATCACATATACTAAAAAATCCGGAAAGGGAAATAAGAAAAGACAGGAAATAATAAAATGCAAAGATATGATGGAGGCTACATTAAAACGTCTTGATATTCAGGATAACGAGGATGTTGAAAAGGTGGAGATAAAGATTAACGAAAGCAATGATTTCCCATTTGACCAGCCTGATCTGTTTATGGATGATTAATTATTATTGAAATTGAATAAAAATAAAAAACCTGACATTTCATACACGGGGCTGAAATAAAGTCCCGATATGAAATGTCAGGTTTTTTAATGGCTTTATCACAGATCACTTTTCAGGCAACCAAATACGTAAGGTAGAAATAAGTTTCTCTTTTTCTTCACTGTTCATGCGGCCTACAAGCTGCATGATCTCGTTATCAAGAGCTGTTTTCTGATAACTTTTGTCAACGCTTCCCGCAAGGTAATCAAGAGAAACACCCGTAAGATCAGCATAATAAGCAAGCATACGAAGAGTCATAAGATTACGACCGTTCTCAACGTTACTTATATATCCCGGGGTTACATCAAGAGCCTTTGCAACATCCTCCTGGGTAAGTCCATGATCAATACGCAATTTTTTAACCTTTGAGCCTAAATTATCATCCATTTGTAATCCCTCCTTTAAAACCTACTGATTGACGTTGTTCTTTTTGGATCTGTAGCGCTGCGTAGAATCCAGTATCTTTTTACGCAGTCGCAGGTGCTCCGGCGTGATTTCCAACAATTCATCCGTGTCGGTATAATCCAAAGCCTGTTCCAGGCTTAATTGCCTGGGCGGTACAAGCCGCAGGGCATCGTCCGCACCGGAGGCACGGGTGTTGGTAAGGTGTTTGGTTTTGCAAACATTAACCTCGATGTCCTCGCTTCGGGGGTTCTCGCCTACGAGCATACCGGCGTATACTTCCTCGCCGGGAGAAATAAACAATGTGCCGCGTTCCTGTGCGTTAAAAAGTCCATATGCTACGGCAGTGCCGCTTTCATATGCGATAAGTGAACCGTGCTTACGATATGATATTTCTCCTTTATACTCAGCATATTCCTCGAATGCTGTGTTCATTATACCATTTCCTTTTGTTTCTGTCATGAATTGTCCGCGATATCCTATAAGTCCCCTTGAGGGGATTAAAAACTGAAGTCTTGTATATCCGCCGTTAAGCGGCGTCATCTCCAGTAACTCACCTTTTCTCTGGGAAAGAGACTGTATGACATTGCCGGAAAATTCATCAGGAACATCAATAAGAGCCGTCTCCATGGGTTCAAGCTTTTTGCCGCGGTCATCGGTTTTAAATAAAACTTCAGCCTTACTTACAGCAAATTCATATCCTTCGCGGCGCATATTTTCGATAAGGACCGATAAGTGGAGTTCGCCGCGTCCGGAAACCTTAAATGAATTTTCGGCATCGGGGTTTTCTTCAACCCTGAGACTTACATCCGAATTTAATTCACGGAAGAGTCTGTCGCGTATATGTCGTGATGTGACAAATTTGCCTTCCCTGCCCGCAAGGGGTGAATCATTTACCATGAAGTCCATGGATATTGTTGGTTCCGAAATTTTTTGGAATGGTATGGCTGCGG
Organism: uncultured Lachnospiraceae bacterium; assembly: GCA_902764045.1. GTDB lineage: Bacteria > Bacillota > Clostridia > Lachnospirales > Lachnospiraceae > UBA4285. The sequence continues at coordinate 11,395 of CACWUI010000007.1, read as the reverse complement.
GATTTCCTATATCGCATATTGTGTCACCGATCTTCAGGTCGGCTATTCCCGACACGGCCACTATATCACCGCAGAAAGCTTCATCACAGTCTTTTTTTGAAAGCCCGTCGAAGGTGTAGAGCTTACTTATACGGACGCGGTTGTTGGTGGAAGCATCGTGGTGATTGACGATCAGTACCTCGCTGTTTACCTTAAGTGAACCGTTATCGATTTTACCTATGCCCACACGACCGGTAAATTCATTATAGTCAATGGTTGAAATAAGCATCTGCAAAGGAGCATCCGGGTCTCCCGATGGCGCCGGGATATGTTTGATGATACTTTCAAATAAAGGAGTCATATCCTTTTGTTCATCCTTTAAATCTTCAACTGCAAATCCTGACTTTGCAGATGCGAAAATAAAAGGACAGTCAAGCTGTTCATCGTTTGCATTCAGCTCGATAAACAATTCAAGTATCTCATCAATAACTTCCCGGGGCCGTGCATCAGGTCTGTCGATCTTATTTATACAGACAATAACCGTAAGGTCAAGATCCAGGGCCTTTTGAAGAACAAATTTGGTCTGGGGCATAACTCCTTCAAAGGCGTCGACGATAAGGATAACGCCGTTTACCATTTTCAGTACACGTTCGACTTCTCCTCCGAAGTCAGCATGTCCGGGGGTGTCTATAATATTTATTTTATAATCCCTGTAAAAAACCGAAGTGTTTTTTGAAAGGATAGTTATACCGCGTTCCCGTTCGATATCTCCTGAGTCCATTATCCGGTCTTCAACATTTTGGTTCTCACGAAAGGTTCCGCTTTGCCTGAGAAGCTGGTCGACCATAGTTGTCTTTCCGTGGTCAACGTGTGCGATTATCGCAATATTTCTGATATTTTCCTGTTTGATCTGCATGAAAAAATATATTCATCCTTTCATAATTCGTGATATTAAAAAAATACGCACAATGTACAATATGATAACACAATTTTTTTAAAAATCAATCGTACTTTTGATGTATAATAACAGCAAGGAAAGGACGTTGATATGATCACATATGATTTAAGCAAAAGAGGAAAAGAACCGTTATATGTTTTCTTATACAGGCAGATAAGAGATGATATATTATCCGGTAAAATAGCGCCCAATGAGAAACTTCCGTCTAAAAGAACCTTCGCCGGAAATCTTAATGTGGGTGTAAATACGGTGGCAAATGCATACGATCAGCTGTTGTCTGAAGGGTATTTGTACTCGGCCGAAAAAAAGGGTTATTTTGCCACGGATATGCATCAGTTTTCCGATATTCGTATAAATACATCCGAGCCGGTTCAGATAGAAAGCCCCGAGGAAACGGACTATTTTATGGATTTCAGGGCAAACCGGATCAATTTGAATAATTTCCCCATTTCCACATGGAACAGATGCATGCGGAAAGCAATACTTGACGGCGGCGATTCTTTGTACAAGACGGTGCCTTATAACGGGATACCCGAATTAAGAAATGCCATATCCGCTTATCTTTTCAGAAACAGAGGAATGAGCGTTAATCCGGAAAGGATCTTTATCGGTGCAGGTACGGAATTTTTATTTAAAAGACTTTTTGAATTATTTGATAAAGGAACCAACGTTGCCATTGAAAAAACAGGTTTTAAAAAAATAGCAGAGCATGCTGACAGGTATAACATCAATGTTAAGGTGATACCTGGAGATGACGAAGGTATGGATGTAAGTGCACTTCATAATAATGACGTTGAGGTAGTATATGTAGCTCCTGCCAATCGTTTCCCCACGGGAAAAGTCCTACCCATAAAAAAAAGGCTGGAGCTTTTTTCCTGGGCATATAAGAAAAAAGAAAGATTTATAGTTGAAGATGATTATGACAGTGAATTCCGGTACAGCGGACGTATGATCATCCCAATGTTTTCCGAGGATAATAAAGAAAGAGTTGTATACCTGAATACTTTTTCAAAAACCATGGTACCCTCTTTAAGGATCAGTTACATGATCCTTCCTGAGGAACTGGCTAAAAGATATAAAGAGACACTGGGGTTTTATTCATGTACGGTTTCAAGCTTTGAGCAGTATGCCCTGGCGGAATTTATTAACAGCGGCGCATTTGAAAGACATATAAACCGCATGAGGAATTTCTACAAAAAACAGAGAGTTGCAATACTGAAAGAGTTTGAAAATTCCCGCCTTATGAAGATCGCCGAGATCGAAGAGCATAATGCAGGAACTCATTTTCTCCTCAGGGTAAAGACAGATCTTGACAGGGAATATATTTATAACGAGGGTATAAATAAAGAACTGCATATTTCTTTCTTTTCCGACTACAGTGTGCAAAGCGAGAAAGAAGAAGGGTTTATAACTCTTGTCATAAATTATGCGGCTATTGTTTCTGATAAGATCCATGAGGTGGTTACAAGGCTTACGGATATTTTTATGAATTAAGAAAAAACACAGGCATGGAAACGGAAAAAATAAGCGCTTTTTTAACATTACTGAATAAGGCGCTTATTTTTATGTTTCCATCCCTGTGCTTCTCAAAGGTATTTGTCGTTTTCGCTGTTCTTTATTTCGGCCGTAAGCTCCTTTATGTTTGCAGCATGATCCCTGTCGGTCACAAGTAAAACATCATCCGTATCAACAATGATCATATCCTTTATACCGAGAGTCGCCACAAGCCTTTTTGATGAAGAATCGATTATACAGTTTGCAGTGTCAACTGCAGTTACATTTCCCGCAATGTAATTGCCGGTGGAATCAGTGTCATTGATCCTGCTGAGAGCAGGCCATGATCCCACATCATCCCATCCGAAATCTCCGGGTAAAACATATATGTTATCGGATTTTTCCATGATCCCGTAATCCACGGATTCGGGATCCATGGTGTTAAAAAAGTCGTTAATATTGCCTGCGGGATCACAAGATAAAGCATCTTTGATCTTTTCCAGAGCCTCATATGTGTCCGGCAAAAATGACCGGTAGGCCTCCCTTATTGAAGAAAGCCTCCATACAAACATCCCGCTGTTCCAAAGATATTTACCGCTTTCAAGGTATTCAACGGCTTTTTCCCTACAGGGTTTTTCCACAAAAGAAGAAACTTTATAAACGCCGTTTGTACCCGTCTCCGTATCAAAGCAGATATAGCCGTAGCCCGTCTCCGGATAGTTTGGCTTTATGCCTATGGTAACTATGCTGTTGTTTATCTCTGCAAAGTCACAGGCTTTTTCAAGACAATCTCCGAACGTGGTAATATCCTTTACCATATGGTCTGAGGGAAGAACGATCATTACAGGGTCTTCCGTCGGATACCTGTTGGATATTACCGCAGAGCCGAGGCCTATGCAGGGGGCTGTGTTTCTGCCTTCAGGCTCGCATATGATATTTTCTTCGGGAAGACCGGGAAGCTGCTTTGCAACAAGAGTCTTATAGTATGTATTTGTAACGACAAAGGTGTCATTTAAAGATACGGTGCTACTGATACGCTCTACAGTAAGCTGAAGCATGCTTTTGTTGTCACCTGACAGGGAGAGGAATTGCTTAGGCAGGGACTGTCTGCTTTTCGGCCAGAAGCGTTCTCCCTTTCCGCCGGCCATAATTAATGCGGTTTTTATCATGATAGATCCTCATACTTCAAAAAAGTGTATGTTGCATTATATATTATGTATCATTTCAAGGCAAGTAAAATCGTTGTGAATCTTGCAAATAAGCCAAAATTTACATATAATAGTAGAGATTGTAAATGATTCATTAAAACAGAGAGGGCGGTTCTAAAAGCAGATATCATGAACTATATTGTACTTGATCTTGAATGGAATCAGTCGCCTTCCGGCAGGGTAATTTCAAACGAAAACGGGGCACTGCCCTTTGAGATAATTGAAATAGGTGCCGTTAAACTTGACAAGGACTTAAATAAGATCAGCTCATTTGACAGGCTGATAAAGCCGGAAGTCTATTTTAAAATGCATAAGGCCATAGAAAAGATGCTTCCCATCACGATGAAGGATCTTCAAAAAGGGAAGCCTTTTCCGGAAGCATTGTCGGATTTTTTGAAATGGTGCGGTAATGATATTATTTTTTGCACCTGGGGTGATATGGATCTGTTTCAGCTTCAGAGAAATATGAATTATCACGGCATCGACAATAAGTTTCCGCTGCCGTTTCTGTTCCTGGATATGCAAAGCATTTTCAGTGAGAATTATCTGGACGGCAGTAAAAATGCCGGTCTTAACGAGGCTGTTGAGATCCTTGATCTTCCAACAAGGAAGGAATTTCACAGAGCGATCTACGATGCGGATTATACGGCAGATATTATGAAGAACATCGACGGTAAGCTTCTTAAGAATAATTTCAGTATCGATAACTATAAGGTGCCCCGTAAAAGTTCTGAAGAATTCCGGATAAGAAATAATTATCTGGAGCAGTATGTGACGAAAGCATTTGATTCTAAAGAGAAGGCTACGGGTTACCGTGATCTTAGAAAGGCCAGATGTTTTGTTTGTGACAGACCGATGGACAGGAAGATAAGATGGTTTTGCGATAACGGCAAAAACTATTACGCGGCATTTGAGTGTGCCGAACACGGGTACATTACCGGAAAGTTCAGGGTTAAAAAAAGTGATGACGGTAGATTTTTTGCAGTCAGGACCATGACCAGGACCGATAAAAATGGTTTTCTTGCATTAAGAGACAAGAAAGAAAAAGCGAGGGAACGTGTAAAACAAAAGCTTGAATCGGAGAGGTAATTATCATGAAATATTACGTGTATGAGAGCAATTTGTCAGGTGACGAATGGCATACAAAGGACAAGTGCAGAAGTGACATCAGGACGATACTTACACAGAGAGGGTATGAGTCTATAGGCATTCCCGTTTCCGATTCGGGTAATTCCAAAGAAAATGACTCTGTTAGAAGTATTGCCCACAAGGTAAAGGGGACGGGGAAAAACTTTAAAAGCTGGATGGATTATCTCAAAAAAGTAAGAAGAAATGATATTGTTGTTATCCAGTATCCTCCCTATCAGAAAACCCTTCTTGCAAATATCCTTGTTTTCCTGAAAATGAAAGGAGCCTTTGCTGTAGGGATCGTTCAGGATCTGGGTTCCTACAGGGATAATGACGAGGGTAAGCTTATCAAACACTGGTCCACGGTGGAAGATGCCCACGCTCTTTCTTTTTTCAACCAGTTGATAGTGAACAACGTACAAATGAGGAAAATACTTCTTGCGGCTGAGTTCAATGACAAGAAACTTATAAATATAAGAATGTTTGATTATCTTACGGATGAAGAGCCTGAGAAAAAGCCCGAGGAGAGGTTTTTCAAGGATGCTCCCATAGTGATTGCGGCAGAAATGCAGAATAAGTTAAATGAAAAAGGATATTATATTTATTCGTCAAAAGCGGATCCCGGAGTAAAGTTTAACATTTACGGACCTGATGTTGATGAAGGAGATATAAATAATCTGACATATGACTATAAAGGCGCTTTCCTTCCGGAAATAATCCCTTCTGTTATTGAAGGCAGTTTTGGGCTTGTATGGGAAGGAAACTCCCTTGAAACATGTGACGGAAACTGGGGTGAATATCTGCGTATAAACAACCCCAACAAGGTTTCCATGTATATTGCTGCAGGCATTCCGGTTATTATCTGGTCCGGAGCTGCGCTTTCCGATTTTATCACCAAATACGGTCTGGGAATAGCAGTCGAAAGTATATATGACATAAAAGACGCGGTAGAAAATATTTCCGATGATGATTACAGGCAGATGATTGAAAATATAAAGCCCTTTACAAAAGCGGTTAAGAGCGGTACGTTTTTTACCAAAGCCATAGAACGGGCGGAATTACGATTATAAATCAAGAGAGAGAATTCATGGATAAAATTGCGATATTGATACCATGTTATAATGAAGCAAAAACAATAGGGCGGGTGGTTTCTGATTTTAAAAAGGTTTTGCCTGAAGCAGTTGTTTATGTATATGATAATAACTCCACCGACGGAACTGCGGATGTTGCACAAAACGCAGGTGCAGTGGTGAGGTATGAACGTCAGCAGGGTAAGGGAAATGTTATAAGAAGAATGTTTCGTGAGATCAATGCCCATTGCTATTTGATGGTTGACGGAGACGATACCTATCCTGCAGAATCGGCTGAAGATCTTGTTAAGCCCATACTTGAAAGAGATGCAGATATGGTAGTTGGAGACAGGCTTTCGTCAACATACTTTGATGAAAACAAACGGCCTTTTCACAATTTCGGAAATTCATTTGTACGTAAAAGCATTAACCGACTGTTCAAATGTGATATTAAGGATATTATGACAGGTTACAGGGCATTCAGTTATCTGTTTGTTAAAACCTTCCCAGTGCGGTCAAAAGGATTTGAGATAGAGACTGAAATGACCATACACGCAGTAGAGTATAATATGCAGGTTGAAAATGAGGTCATTAACTATCAGGACAGACCGGAAGGGAGCGAGTCCAAACTTAACACCTATTCCGACGGTTTTAAAGTTCTGAAGATGATAGAAAAATTATACAGGAATTATCATCCCTTTGCTTATTTCGGAATAATAGCTGCGATTCTTGCTGCGATAAGTATTATAATGATGATTCCGGTGTTTGCGACGTTTCTTCACACAGGGCTTGTGCCCAGATTTCCGACGGTTGTAGTAAGCGGCGGAATAATGATAGTTGCGATATTAATGTTCATATCAGGTTTTATACTACATAACCTTTTATCTAAAGATAAAATAGAGTTTGAGTTCAGGCTGAATCAGGTTCAGCGCTGGAAGGACGAACATATCAGAAGAGAAAAAATAAGTAAACAATTATTGAAAAATAACAAATAGTGCTTATTAAAGAAAGCCCCCGTAGTTTTACGGGGGCTTTTGATGGCTGTCAATAGAGGATGCTTCCTACTATAGGCTTATCCCAATCATAAACATATTTAATATTATCATCAATTTTGTTATATCTTGAACTTCCCACGGTTTCTGTGATTATAACACTGTCGGCTTCTTTAAGTCTGTTAATATGTGCCGTTGAATCGTTTACATTTTCAATATAGTCAATGGATATATTCCCCATACGTTTACGAAGTTCTGCAACCGCAAGGTTTATGGCAGCCTTTGGCGCTTTACCCACGACTAAGATATTATCTGAGTTACCGGAGTATTTATTTATGTTTTCAACGGCGATATCATATCTTTCCTTATCAGACATACTACTGCGTCCGGTGCCCGATTTCGGGAATCGGGCCACCTCTTTTAATTCATATCTGTCATAGAACTCTTTAGAGGATAAAACTTTTTTGCTTGCTACGATGATAATCGAAAGAAGGATTATCATGGCTCCGGCTCCTGCAGCAGCGGCCTTTATCCCGAATAATACACCTTCCTTCGCAAGAGCTGATCTGCTGGTGGTAGCAGGTTGTGCAGGTTTTGAGAGCTTATCAAGTGACTGCTGAAGCTGTTTTATGGAGTTTTCAAGATTTTTTATCTCGGAAGTCTTGTTAAAATGCCAGTTTTGCAGTGTGGTGTCAACGGTTTTTGAAACCACGGGGCTTGAACTGATAAGTTTGAAGTTTCCGACTTCTTTGTTTGCCTGAGGGGTGTATGACTGCATCCTGTTGATCATGTAATCAGATATTTTTTTTGCACCTTCCTCATCGGTGTATTTAATGGTGACTAGAAGGTTGGAAGCCTCATAATCGGGTGTGGTAGTTACAAGTTCCAAAAGATACTGAGGCTCGGTTTCCATTTCGTTGCTTAAATCTGTCCAAAAATCAAGAGAAGTGACATATGTGGAATACAGATCAACGGCTCTGTTGGCTGCACGGTCACGAAGCGCCAAAGCTGACTCCGGATTTTCTGATTCAAAAAAGCAATTATTTTTTGAAACATAAACATTGTTGGGGTCAAGCTTTGCGAGTATTGAGTTTGAAAGATAATCAATCTTTGACTGAAGGGCATCCTCAGATGCTTTTATGGAATCCTTCAGGGTTTTTGTGTTATGTTCATAATCAGCAAGCTTTTTCTGATATTCCTCGTAAGTCATGGTGTCTTCGGGATTGCTGTTTTTTGCCTTCGAAGTGGTGAATATTTTATATCCACCTGCAAGCACTCCCACGGCTGCGGCAACGATAAGAATCAGCCACCATTTGCGGAAAACTCTTGCAAAAAGTGAGCGGATGCTTATTTCTCTTTCCTTTTTAATAAAATTACTATTCATTGTACTAATTCCCCTTTTTAGAATTAACCCTTTATTAATAAATACAAACCCTATAAGTACAAGAAACGGATTATATCGCACTTCAAAAAGATGGTGGTCTGTTCCGCAGTGTATAGCAAATAAAATGAATATAATGCAACCCATATAATGCTTTTTTTCAAAAAGCTTTTTGCCCACCAATGCATATCCGACACAAATGATGATCAGAATTATTATGCCGAAGGTTATCAGAATATTCAGATAAGACGAGTCGACGAAGAAATATTCTTCATATACATTTTCTCCGTATCTTCCGGTATAGTTGGACCATGTTACATTGTTTCCGAAAAGGTGTATGCCGTATTTTTCGATTGCCTCGTGCCCAAGTGCCAACCTGGTGTTTAGAATCTTGTCCAGTTTTGTTAAGGTTGGGCTCATGGGGGTATACATATATGAAAGAGCGATCACCGCAACAGCCAATGCCGGAACAATAACAATTGACAGGATCTTCAGGTATTTTAATCTGAATATTTGCGGAAAAAAACGATAAATCCAAAGGATTATTACCAGAGCTAAAATACCGTAAAAAACGGCGTTGGTATCGGTATATTTAAAAAGCAGGTAGTTTGTTACAAGAACTATTATTGTTTCAAGTAAATTTATCGCTCCTTTTTTTAGGAAAAAATAGGCCAAAACTATATGAAAATAAAAATTGGCCGGTATTGCAGTGTATATGAATCCTAAATACAGCCTGACCGTGTCCTCGCCTGAACGACCTATATATTCCGGATAAAAGACTCCTGTTGAATAAAGGATCAATACGATCGCGACGGAACAGGAAGCAATAATAAAAAACACCCGAATGGATTTTTTCCAATCTATAAGTCCGCCTAAAAATACAATTGCGGTGAAAGTCATTATTTCCTTTCCGCGGTCACTTCCCTGTCTTATGAGCAGGCATAAAACTATAAGCAATATGCATAGAATAAAGGCCCGTTTACTTATAGTGGAGTAAAAAATAAAGCCGATGATCATCAGAAGAAGGGCAAGCCCAATCATTATGGTGTATGTACGTCCCCACCAGTCGGAATATGAAAACTGTGAGGTGGCAAATACGCCCATTGTGATAATGATTGAATAGCCGATCAGGAAAAGATATTCAAAAACAGACATGTTTAAGTCTTTTTTTTCGTTAAACATTCTCATCTCTCCCGAGTTAATATGTACCTGACAAAACAGTTTAGCAAATATCCGGGATAAATACAAAGAAAAAGTCTATTTTTTTCCGGGAAGGCGTCGCTTTAAGGTGCTTAAAGATTCGAGAAGTATTTTATCCTTACTGATAAACAGTATTCCAAAATAAATTCCGACATAAACAGCTAATGATAAGATAAGGTTGATTACGGCATGAGGGAATGAAATGCTGTTTATGAAAAATAAAGGTATGGAGGCAACAAGCCCTGTTATGGCATATTTGGCAAAATGTATCTGTTTTATTACATGTTTTAGTATGAGCGATGTAAAGATGATCTGTATAACAAGAACCCCGACCTCTGCTATAACAGTTGCTATTGAAGCGCCGGTAGCCCCGAAGAAAGGAATAAGTATAAGGTTTAAAACAAAATCTATGGCGGCACCTACTATTACGGAAATAAGAACATTTTTTTCTTTATTGAGAGGCGTCATTATCTGTATGCCCAACACGTTTGTGATTCCTATGGGAATTACGGAAAGGGTAATAATGGTCATGGCAGGCGCGGCAGGCAGAGACTCTTTTCCTGCAAGGAAAAGAAGACAGTTGGTTGCAGTGATCGAAAAGAAAAGCGAAAGAGGAACGGCAATGAAAAGTGTGAAATTAAAAGCCTTTATCATTGTCTTTTTAAATTCATCCCGCATCTGCATCTTTACATAGTAAGACATACGAGGAAGCAAAACATTTCCCAAAGATGTTACAAGACTCACAAGTATAACCTTTACCTTTGTGGCAGAGGCATAATAACCCACATCAAGATCTCCTTTCATAAATCCCAGCATTATGGAATCAAGATATGTGTAGATCGAAATAGCGAGACTCTGGGCAAAAAGAATGAGTATCGGTTTAAAATGCTGCTTTAAATTTAAGGGCTCTGTTCTTTTAAAAGAGACAAATTTGCGCACACGAATAAAGTTGTATATGTTTGATCCAAAACCTGCAAATACGGTTATGGCGCAATATACAACATAGTCTTCCGTATGATGGACCAGAATAAACATAAGGGCAATTGAAATTACTTTAAAAATAAGACTCCTTATGGTTATATAGTCATATTGCTCCGTGGCCTGGAAGAACCAGTTGACTCCAAAGGCCTGAAGGATAAATGTGGATATGCTTATAAAAAACATCACCCTGTGGTTATAAAAAGAGGGCACGGCAAAAATAAGTACTGCAAATATTGCGGTAACAATAATTGACATAATAAGATGAATAAAAAGTATTTCCTTTACTGTTTGGGACAGTTTTTGTTTGTCATCACGAACCCTGGCACATGCCCGGACGCCATACGTGGGGATTCCCAATTGAGCAAAGATTAAGGTGAAATTTATAACATTTATTACAAAAGAAACCGCTCCGAACTTTTCTATTCCTATTACACGCGTAATATAAGGAAAAGTGATCAGAGGGAAAATAATACCTGATGCCGTCAGAATGAAATTCATTATGAAATTGTATTTGACAGAATGAACCTTGTGCATTTTATCTCCGTGTTCTAAAAACTCTTGTTATATTTTTTGTGAAAAAGCTTGGCTTTAACGAAGGACGTGGCCTTCTTGACATAATCGATTTTTCCTGTGTATATGTGGGATATTTCTTTAATATCAGATCTGCGAAGATGACCTGTCTGTATAGAATATTCCAACCAGACATTGAAAAGGATCTCGCTTACGCGACCCGGCCATCTTCTTTCAAAATCAGACATACCTGAGGAATCTATGTGCTTCTCAAGCTCTTCAAGAATGGGGAAAAGCCATGAGCAGTATTCATCTGAAATTGCTTTTGACGTGATGAACATATTAAACATATATCCGTATTTTTGATTTAAAACCCTGTCGAATGCTTTGAGATATGACGGGGATTTTTCCCGGATCACACTTCTTGCGATCATAAGGTGCTCTTCATCAAGAGTATGGGCATAGTGAGAGCTTAATGTTTCAACATAATATTT
>CACWUI010000006.1 GCA_902764045.1 uncultured Lachnospiraceae bacterium | reverse complement strand
ATATTTATAAATATAAAACTATTAAGTATTTAATATATTCAAATTGAGTACAAATTCCATCTTTGCCTTCTCTTTGAGCTAAAACATCAGTACCTCCTTTTAATGTAATATACAATTTTTCACCTTTATCACCTCGGCTGTAACCACATCCCCGACCGCCGTATTTTTGATGAACAGAGGAAAAAAGGACTCCGTTTCAGGCAATCTGATCTTGCCCACGCCAAGCCCTTCATCCGTATGATCCGTTATCTTAACGGTAAATCTGTCTTTTTTCTTTATCTCTAACAATTAAATTTCTGTCCTTCTTATATTACTGTCCAGCCACTTATTAAATCCCAGCCAGTTATTGGCATTTTTTATCTCAAATGATTCCCTGAATATCTCAAAATGGGCGTCCATGTTGTCAGCCATAGCCAAAGCATAAGCCTCCACCGTGGCAGGCTTTTTGGGTGAACCGAACTCAAGCTGGCCGTGATGGGAAAGTATGCAATGCTCTATCTCCCGGGCCAGAACCTCCGGGAAACCGGAAATACCTTCTGCTTTTTCCCTGATCATCCCGTAGCCGATAACAATATGCCCCACCAGGTTCCCCTCGTCCGTATAATCATTCTGGGGAAATGCGGACAACTCCTTTGTTTTTCCGATATCATGAAGAAGCGCTGAAGTTATCAGAATATCCCTGTTTATATAATCATAATTCTCGCAGATCTTTGAACACAGCCTTGCCACACTTAATGTATGCTCCAAAAGTCCGCCCATAAAACCATGATGCACGCTTTTTGCTGCAGAAGCTACTTTGAATTTTTCAAAAAAAGCAGCATCTTTAACAAAAAAAACATTTAGCAGCGCATTCAGGTATTCATTCTTTACGGAGGAGATAATTTCAAAAAACTCCGCCGCCATGTCATCTATATTAAATCTTGATGCGGGCACATAATCTCCCTCAATATACTCCCCCGGATCAGCCTTGCGTGCCGTATCGATCTTAAACTGAAGAGACTTATTATATAAAACCACCTGCCCCTTGATCATGATAAAATCATTGGCATCAAAATCCATGATGCCCGGCGAATCAGGCTCCCATATCTTTCCGTCAATATGTCCGGTCTTATCCATAATGACCAGGTTTTCGTAATCCTTGCCCGCCTTGGTCTTGGCGCCCGTTTTGGTCTTGCAAAGATACACCCCCTGTATGATATCGCCCTCTTTAAATTCATCAATAAAAATCATTCTTTCCTCCCGTCAGTCAGGGTCACGTTAAAATTAATGGTTCTGTAATCATTACTTCCCCGGCGTCTTATCTCCACCTTAACTGTCTGCCCTATCGTACAATTATATAGGTAATCGGAAAAGTTATCCAGCGTTATTATTTCTTTTGACTGAAACGCCGTGATTATATCTCCGGCCTGAATCCCCGACTTAAATGCCGGCGAATCCATGGAAACGCTGTTTACGTAAACGCCTTTCGGTATATTATACTCCTTTGCAAGTTCTTCCGTAATTTCCTTTCCGATTATTCCCATGTACGGCACCTGTCTGCCGTTTGACATGGTTTCTATCAGTTGTTTTAGCCCGTCTATACCCAGGGCGTTAAATGTGTCATATGTATCTTCCAATGATGAAACGCCTATCAGACTGCCTCTTGAATTAAACAAAAATCCGAAATCTCCTTTATCGGCAGAAATACCCGTATTGATCAAACTGTAGTTAAAATCCGGAACATTACTCTCTCCCGATCCCGATACCATCCCGAAATCGGCTGTATCTCCCCGGTCCTTCAGATGACCGTAAGCAATAACACCTGATCCCTGTGAAACCCCTCCGGAGCTTCCTATGGTGATAACCTCCGGAAGCGAAATATCATTCTGGGCAAAATCGGAAATCTTAACGGAAACAAGGGCAAGGCCTGTAGCTTCATTTTCCGAAAGGTAAGTGCCCTGCATACGGTTCCCTCCTCCTGTGATCACTATAAGGGGTTTTTCTTCATCTATGGCATCAGAGCAGGTAAGGATAACGAGTCGGGTTTTGGTCTTTCCGATAACAAGCCCGGGCATGGACAACTGCTTTGGATCACTGCTGAAAACCTCGGTAATGGAATTGTTTTTAACGGTTATAGTGACTACGGATCTCTTTATATCACTCACCCTTTCCTGCATGGCATCCAGCGCCTCACGATAAGCTTGCAGTGCATCTCCTTCGGCAGCTCCGCTCTCCACAAGCATATTGATCTCTTCATCCGGACTTACATCACCGTTGTTTAAGGTAATCTCCGAATATCCTGCATTTATCTTCCTGTTGGCATGCCATATGATCTTAGGCAGGGCAAACACACAAAACAAAGCAATCGCAATGCCGATGATGATAAGTATGGCAATGCGCTTTCTTCGTTTTTTTATCTTTCTCTCATCCGGGTCATTTATGATCTGCTCGGTGTATAGGTTGTATTTATTGCTTGCGGAATCATTTGTTTTCATGTGGTGTATTCTACCAGCTATATATGAACATTTTATGACAGAATCGTGGCTTTTTATATGTGAATGAAGTAAAATATAAATAATAAACACAGACGGGATAATAAAACATGAACAAAAAAGCACTGCACACCCTGGAGTACCGTAAAATAACAGACATCATCGCCGGATTTGCCGACTCAAAGGCCGCAAAAGAGAAAATAAACCGGCTTACTCCTACGGATGATTTTTCAAAGATAAACAGATATCTTGATAACACCAACGATGCCCTTTCCAAAATATACGCCAAGGGTAAGGTGTCATTTTCCGGCGCCGTGGTTCTTGAAGAACAGATCAAAAGACTGGATGCAGGGGCGTCTCTCAGTACCACTGATCTTCTTCTTATAGCCGCCCTCCTGTCCTGTGCGGGACACGTAAAGGATTACTATGAAGAGACCGATGACTCTTTATCCGGATTTTTCCAAAAGCTCTGCCCCGAAACACAGCTCTGTAAAGAAATAAACAGATGTATCATTTCCGAGGATGAGATAGCAGATGATGCAAGCCCCGGTTTAAAAAACATCCGCAGAAAGCAAAACGACACAAGAGCCCGTATACATTCTAGCCTGAATTCCATGCTTTCATCCTCAGTAAAAAGCGCTCTTCAGGACCCTATCATCACCATGCGCGGTGACAGGTACTGCCTTCCCGTAAAGGCTGAAAACAGATCACAGGTCCCCGGGATCCTCCACGACCGTTCTGCCACGGGAGCAACTCTTTTTATAGAACCCGCCTCCGTGGTAAATCTGAACAATGATCTTAAACAGCTTGAGATCGACGAATTAAAGGAGATAGAAAAGATCCTTGAGGACCTGAGCCTTAAAAAAAAAAAAAAAAAAGAATCCCTTAAGATTGATTCGGATATTCTTATCAGGCTTGACTGTATATTTGCAAAGGCTGAGTTTGCAAAACGCTTCCGTTGCACAAGACCTGTTTTAAACACCGATAAAAAGATAGATCTGAAAAATGCCCGTCATCCTCTCATACCGGAAAGTGAGGTTGTGCCGGTCAATATTTCCATCGGCTATGACTACAGGCTCCTGATAATCACCGGGCCCAACACCGGCGGAAAGACCGTTTCTTTAAAGACCGTGGGGCTTTTCGGACTCCTTGCCCAGTCAGGGATAAATATCCCGGCGGATGAGGGGTCTGTGGTCTCTGTATTCAGTGATATATTTGCAGATATCGGTGACGAACAGAGCATTGAGCAAAGTCTTTCCACTTTCTCATCACATATGACAAATATCGCCGAGATATTAAAAAAGGCTGACAGCGATTGCCTTGTGCTGCTTGATGAGATCGGCGCAGGAACAGATCCCACTGAGGGAGCCGCTCTTGCCACTTCCATTCTTAACAATTTTAAGGAACGGGACATCACTACTATCGCCACCACCCATTACTCTGAACTTAAAACTTATGCTCTTACAACTGAGGGTGTGGAAAATGCCGGATGCGAATTTGACATAAAAACCCTTCGCCCCACCTATAAACTTCTTATCGGTGTTCCCGGGAAAAGCAATGCCTTTTCCATTTCAAAGAGGCTGGGAGTTCCGGAAGAACTTATAGAAGACGCCTCAAAACGTATTTCATCAGATGAGATCAGATTTGAGGATCTTATCACAGAACTTGATGCCGCCAAAAGAACCACCCTTTCAGAGCAGGAAGAGGTCACGAAATATAAAGAAGAGATCGCTTCTTTAAGACGGGAGATAAAAGAGCAGCAGGAAAAGGTAAGCGCTTCCAAGGACAAAATACTTGAGAATGCCACAAAGGAGGCCTCAAGGATCCTTTCGGATGCTAAAAAAGAGGCAGACCGGGCGGTTAAAGTAATGAACAAACAGGGCATTACCTTAAAAGAGCTTGAGGAACAGCGTGCGCTTTTAAGAGAGTCATCAAAGGAAAGTTCAAAAAAACTGGACACATTCCAAAAAGTCAGAAAGCCTGCAAAAAAGCACGAAAAAGAAGAATTTATTCCCGGCGCCGTTGTGTATATCGTATCCATGGATGTGGAGGGTGAGCTCTTAAGTGTCCCTGACGCATCCGGCGATGCGGAAGTGCGTATCGGCAGTTTCAAATCAAAGATAAATATAAAGGATATGGAGATCTTAAAGACCAAAAAGGAAGTCCAAAGACAGCAGCACACCGCAAACAGGGCATCCCGTATAAAGGTATCAAAGGCAGCAGGCATTTCCCCGGAGATAAATATCTTGGGAATGACTGTTGACGAGGGAAAAGCCGCTCTGGATAAATATCTTGATGATGCCTGCCTTTCCGGTCTTTCTCAGGTAAGAATAGTACACGGCAAAGGAACGGGAGCCTTGCGAAGCGGCATCAGATCTTACCTTGATTCACATCCGAACATCGCATCCCACCGGCTTGGAGCCGCAGGAGAAGGCGGAGACGGAGTAACCATTGCAGAGTTCAGATAAAGGAGGCATTCATGTCTGACAAACAGAGAATTCTTATTGTTGATGATGACGAAAATATAGCGGAGCTTATTTCTTTGTATCTGACAAAGGAATGCTTTGAAACACTTATAGTACATGACGGGGAGTCTGCCCTCCGGGAATATAAGACTTTCAGGCCTCATCTCATTATCCTTGATATTATGCTTCCCGGAATCGACGGATATGAGGTATGCCGTGAGATCAGAAAAACCGATAACACCCCCATAATCATGCTCTCTGCCAAAGGTGAAACCTTTGATAAAGTACTGGGTCTGGAGTTGGGAGCAGATGACTATATAATCAAACCCTTTGAATCAAAGGAAATGGTGGCAAGGGTAAAAGCAGTCCTCCGCCGCTTCAACCAGATCCCCGGCACAAAAAGCGCAAATGATGACGGCAAGTCACTTTCCTTCCCGGGACTCAGCATTAACCTTGATAATTATTCTGTCATCTACAATGGTGAGCATGTGGTCATGTCGCCGAAAGAACTCGAACTTTTATATTTTCTTGCCTCCTCTGCCAATCAGGTCTTCACCAGAGAACAGCTTCTTGACAACATCTGGGGCTACGAATATCAGGGAGACACAAGAACCGTGGACGTACATATAAAAAGGATCCGCGAAAAAATTAAGGACTGCGATGACTGGTCAATAGAAACGGTCTGGGGTGTGGGCTACAAATTTGAAGTCAGAGAATAAAAAGGAGAGCCGGTCTTGAAAAAAAGCATAAGCTTTAACATAATAGTTATCTTTCTTATAACAGCCGCAGCCGGCTTTTTTTGTTTTGCCGTTGTCTCTTACAACATCAATTACTACACTCTTTTCAAACATACCTCCGATACACTTTACCGTGAAGCCATAAATATTTCTTCAATATACGGAGATGACGTTTTCGGTGATGATAACAAAGCAAGAGACGATGCATTTACAGCACTTGATAACATTTCCAATATAAACGAAGTCCGTACGATCCTTATCAGATCCGACGGTTCCGTTCTTTATGACAGCAGTATGCCGTTATCCGGAGAAAACGCTGCTCTTTACCGTATAGCCGGATTTGATTCCACAAGGCTTGGGGGCGAGCATGTATGGGTGGGTGATTTTTACAAGGTGTTTGAAGAAAAGACCGTAAGCGTGTTTACCCCTGTTACAGGTGAATTTTCCACATACGGCTACATTGTTTTAAACATCCCGGAAAGTGCCCTCAGTCGGAATGTATCCCCCTTTAATATCGGTCCTTTTATAGTTTATGTTTCCATGGTCGGTCTTTCTCTGATCTTTGTGATCTTTTATTTCAGAAAGATCAAAAAACCCCTTTCCGATCTGACTGCCGCCGTCGATGAATATCAAAAAGGAAATAATGATTATGAATTAAAAACAGATTCATCTAAAGTATTTCAAAAACTTGAGGATTCACTTGTTAAAATGGCTGACGGGCTCAAACGCTCAAATGAAGCGCAGCAGCGTTTCCTGTCTGACATTTCACACGACTTCCGTTCTCCCCTTACATCTATAAAGGGTTATCTTACCGCCATACAGGACGGCACCATCCCGCCTGAAATGATGGGCAAATATCTGGACATACTTCTTTTTGAAACCGACAGGCTTACGGGTCTTACGGAGAATATCCTTACATTAAATGAACTGGACCCGTCTGCCGTCACACTGGAAAAGTCACGCTTTGATATAAATAACAGCATACGCCATACTATTGAGGCTATGTTAGGCGAATGCGAGCGCAGGGGCATCCATTTTGATCTGAGTTTTTTTGCCAACAGTATCTTCGTATTTGCGGACGAAGGTAAATATCAGCAGGTACTCTACAACCTGCTGGATAACGCGGTGAAGTTCAGTCCTGATGATTCGGTGATAGATATCAGCGTAACTCATACCGAAAACAATAAGGCTCTGGTTTCCATCCATGATAACGGATGCGGGATAACTGAGGATGAACTGGAAAAAATATGGGACAGACTTTATAAGACAGACGCCTCAAGAAACCTAAATAAAAAAAGCTCCGGATTGGGGCTTTCTATCGTAAAGGATATTATCAATGCACATGGCGAGGATATTTCCGTCAACAGTACTCCGGGGGAAGGCACGATGTTTAAATTCACGGTGCAATTGAGCGATGATTAGACAACTTCTCCACAAACTTTCGAAGCCTGCCCACAGCCTCTTTAAGTGCATCTATGGAATAAGCGTAAGAAATACGCAGATATCCCTCGCCGCTGTCACCAAAGGCGTTCCCCGGCACTACGGCAAGTTTTTGGTCTGCCAGCAGCTTTTCGGCAAATTCCTCTGAGGATATGCCGAATTTTTTTATGGACGGAAAAATATAAAATGCTCCCATAGGCTCAAAGCACTCAAGCCCCATGTCGTGAAACTCGCTTAATAAATATCTCCTGCGCTGGTTGTAAGCTTCCGCCATTTTTTCCACATCAGCATCTGCGCCCCTCAAAGCCTCTACAGCAGCATACTGACTGAGTGTGGGCGCGCACATTATTGCATACTGATGAAGCTTGGTCATCTGGGAAATGATGTTTTCAGGTCCGCAGGCATACCCCAGGCGCCATCCCGTCATGGCGAAGGCTTTTGAAAAACCGTTTATCACCACTGTTCTGTCACGCATTCCGGGTAAAGATGCGATGCTCACATGCTTTCCCGAATAAGTAAGCTCAGCATATATCTCATCCGAGATCACCACCAGATCATGCTTTTCAATCACCGGCACAAGTGCTTCCAGGTCTTTTTTTTCCATAATGGCGCCGGTGGGATTATTGGGAAATGATAACACCAAAACCTTGGAACGTGGCGTGATCACCGCCTCAAGTTCCTCAGCCGTAAGACGAAATTCATTTTCCGATCTTAGATCAATATAAACAGGCTCCCCGCCTGCCATCACGGTACAAGGTCCGTAGGATACGAAAGACGGCTGTGGAATGATCACCTCATCACCGGGATTTACCAGGCAACGTAAGGCCACGTCAATAGCTTCACTTCCGCCCACAGTAACGATAACCTCTTTCAAGGGCTCGTAGTCCAGATCATATTTACGGTTCATATAGACGCTGATCTCACGCCGCAGCTCAGGCAGACCGGAATTGGATGTATAAAAGGTCTTCCCTTTCTCAAGAGAATAAATACCTTCTTCTCTTATCTTCCAGGGAGTTTCAAAATCAGGCTCCCCCACTCCCAGGGAAATGGCATCCGGCATCTCACTTACGGCATCAAAAAACTTTCTGATGCCCGAAGGCTGAAGTGACCTGATCTTATCAGAGAGAAAATCTTTCATGGTATGATCCTCATCCTTTCATCCTTTTTTTCTTCACCGAAAACAATGCCGTGATCCTTATATTTCTTTAAGACAAAATGAGTGGCGGTACTAAGCACCGTCTCCATGGTGGAAAGTTTTTCAGACACAAAAAGAGCAGCCTCACGCATGGTCTTCCCCTCTACGATAACCGTAAAGTCAAAGCCCCCTGACATGAGATAAACTGCTCTAACCTCGTCATATTTATAAATACGCTGTGCTATACTGTCAAAACCGTTCCCCCGCTGGGGTGTCACCTTTACTTCAATGAGCGCCGTCACCAGTTCTTCACTTGTTTTTTCCCAGTTGATAAGGGTCAGATATCCGCAAATGATCCCCTCCTTTTCAAGAGAGGATACTTCATTTACTATTGCGGTCTCATCCGCCCCCAGCCTTGCGGCAAGCTCAGCCGGACTTATGCGGCTGTCCTTTTCCAAAGTATTAAGAATCTCATTTCGTAAATCCATAATGACCGCCTCTTATTTTTTAAGTTCTTTAAGAAGCTCTATGGTCTTAATGTCATCCGGCGTAAGTTCAAATTCAGTGCCGATGGTCTTGCCTGCATTATTGGTGATAGCAATCTTAACCTTTGCGCCAACCTCAAAGTGTTCCTTTGATGCAACTGATGCAAAGGAGCCGATCTTAGGATGATCCTTTTTAAAACAATGATATCTGTCCTTTAATTTTAATAATTTCATGGGGTTAATTGCCATAACATTAATCTCCTCTTCCTTTGTTTTTTTCTTTGATATTATATCACATAATCATTGATTTTTTTTACTTTTGACGTTATAATCTTTTCATTGCTCAGGGGAAACCCCCCGAGGGCATATCGATGCGTGGCTCAGTTTGGTAGAGCGCTGCGTTCGGGACGCAGAGGCCGCAGGTTCAAATCCTGTCGCATCGATTCAAAAGGGGAGCTAATGAGATGTCTTTAAAGTCATTTATTAAAGATCACCGGGAAGTTATCTCATATCTGGTGTTCGGAGTCTTGTGCACAATAGTCAACTTTGTTGTTTCACATATCTGCATGCTTTTTTTCGACTCCAAAAGCGCCGGCGGAATGTTTGCAATAGTTGCTATCAGCTGGGTTGCATCGGTGGCCTTCGCTTTTATAACCAACCGTAAATTTGTTTTCCGAAGCAAAAGTGACAATGTTGCAAGGGAAGCATTTTCTTTTTTCCTGGGAAGACTGGGCACTCTCGGCATGGATTACGGCATACGTTTTCTTCTTGTAACTCTTGCTCACTGGAATTTTACTCTTGTCTGGGTGATAGTGCAGATCGTTGTAGTGATCTTCAACTATGTGTTCAGTAAGAAATTTGTATTCAAAAAGACCAAAAAAAAATAGATGAGATCAATGAGAAGTTTTGAAATTGGTATCATCAGATAAAATATAAAGAAATCAGCGCTGTATTTTGCTTCACAAAATATGGCGCTGATCTCTTTATATTTTATAGTTTTTAATTTGAGGAACATGGGGACGGTTTTCTGTCTACCACCGGGAAGACTGAGAACCGTCAACAAATCTCAAATTTAATTATATAAACCGATATTTGATAATAATATTTTCCCTGCAACTAACCTCTGCTACTGCTCCGCTGATGATGGGAACGCTTGGCGGGAGATGGCCTATATCAGCGTCCATACAAATGGGAACGTTCAGATCAGACAGCACATCCGTAACAGCCGTTTGCCTGTCAAAACCGCATTCCTCATCATCATACTTCATGGGACGGCCTATAATAAACCCACACGCCCCTTCAAACCAGCCTGCGTTTTTTAGCTGCCACAGTCCGCGATTTATCTGTAACACCGAAAGATCACAGCTTTCCAAAAACCAGACAATCCCGTCATGTCTGTATTTTTTTATAAAATCAGCCGTCTTATCAAACCGCGTACCTGCCAGAGTGATCAGAGAATCAAGACATCCACCGATAAGACGTCCCCTGAATTCAATAGAATCTTTTTTCTTATCCCCTTCATATAAAACAAGTTTCTTTTTCTCAGTAAGATTATAAGGCACAAGCGGATCATCCTCTGACTTAAGCGATTCTTTTTCCCATCGTTCATACCCTTCCACATCTTCTTTTTTCCCTGTAAGCACATCCCAGGTATCCTGCAATGCCTTATCCCATTTTGTCATACCAAACGTAGGCGCACAGGGACCGTAAATAGCAGCCGTATCAAGCATCACCGTGGAAGGATACACAAAATTTGAATTATCGGAATAGCCAAGAAACCATTTTGGAGCAGCGTTCTTCAAGCCTTCAAGATCAAGATGCTCCAGGATCTTACACATCATTTCCCCACCGCCGCAGGATATAAGAACATCATTTCCATCGGACTTATACATGTGCATAAGCTCCAGGGCACAAAGTTCAGGCGTATTGCTTATGCCCATGCCCTTTGCCTCGTAACAGTTGGGGCCAAGATCCGTTTTATACCCCATTTTCTCAAAAGTCTTAAGGGCATTTTTAAAAGCACTAAAATAAGGCTCTGTAACACACCCGAAGGATGGTGCCACAAAGCCTATAGTCCCGTTTTCTTTTAAAAACTCCGGATATCTCATATACTGCAATACTTTCTAGCAGAATTTATAGCGTTGGATCTGAAGATCAGGCTGCCGTGCTCTTTTATATAAGAGATCTCCAGTTCCTGAGAAGTATATATCTCTGAGTACTCCAAAATATTTGTAATAAGACTTACGTACTTACTCTCAGAAAGATTTTTACGCTCAATAAGGAGATAATAATCCCCCGCCTCACCTTTATAAAGCGCATTAAACACACCCCTCACCTCAGGTATGGAAAGGGAAAGCTTTTCAAAATCCTCAAGACTTTCAAACCTGAAGATAACCGGTACGGAAAAGGCATGTCTTGCCATCTCCTCTGCAGACTGCATGGGACGCTGCTGGCGGATCCCTATATCGCCCCGTAACTCACTGCCGATGCTTTGTAATACTCCGTCTTCCTTTTTACCTGATACGGTAAGGAGAAGTGACTGGTTCGGCTGCGGCACAAGCTGAAGCGACATAACTGTACCATCCATATCCACCCCGATCTGCTCGTAAGCCTTTTCGATAACGATATCAAGAAGTTCATGGATCTTCGTGGCATCATTGCGCATAAAATCCTCCATGGAAATATTGAAATTTCTCATGTCTTCCTGATAAAGTATGCATTGGAATTTGGTATCGTCAATTTTTCTGAACTTCATCTTTATCACCCCCGCGATCAATCAAAAATCATCAATCGTGTTATGCGTTTATTATACCAGATATTGATATAAATTAAAAGGAAGAGCATATCAACGGCGCTTCAACACATATATAAATATCTGATAACATATAATTAAACCTATACCTATGATCGTAATGATAATACCTTCATTTAAGTAAGGTATATTGTAGTTTACAGTTATATTGTTTTGTCCTTCTTCTAAGGGTAAACACATCAGTGTTTTTTCTATGAGAACCGGTTCTACGGTTTTATTATTTATTTTCACCTCTATTCCCTTTGAAAAAGGCAGAGATGTAAACAGCAATTCTCCGTCGTTTCCGTCGATATCACATGAAAAACTGTTATGTGTCATTTTTATATTATTTGCTGATCTTTCAGCTGCTTTTTCTGACATTTCTTTAAGAACGTTGTCGTTAATTGTATAGAAAAATGCTTTACCTACAGATGAGGCATCCTTTGTTTCCAATTCAATTTCAGTAACGTTATCATTTTTATTGTTTGGTAATATCCTGAATATTTTCGGAGTAAGCCATCCGAAATATTCTATGGAATAATCGTCAGTTAACTTTATCAGAGTATCATTCTGAACATGAATCTTTCCATATATGAAAGTACTTTCTTCTACATCTTCAAAATTATAGAGGATCGATGTTTCCCCTCTTTTTTCACTATATTTGATCGGAGTATATATTTCTTTTTCCACACCCGAAAGCTTTTTTAATAATAAACTTTGATATTCAAATGTTTCTGTTTCTTTATTGTTGATATTAAGATACTCAAAAAATGATGGGTCAGCTTTAAATGCCAACGGAAATGCATACGGGTTTTTGTAAAGATATCCTGTATATTCGTTATAGTCCAGTTGTAATAGTCCCTTTATCGGTTGGAAAGTTGTTATATATCCGGCTCCAAGTATAGTGTCCGCAACGATATTTGTATCATTAACAATTGTCACGCAATGAGCCCATGAATTATATCCGACATATGAGAGAAAAACCAACTGGTTATTGTCCGGGCAAGAAGTATAACCGGATATTCCATTGTATCCATATGAAAATGCTTCATCGTAGTTAGATTGCCGTTTAGGTCCATTAGTTGTATTTTCGTTATTTCGCGGATCATTTTTACTCCTTACAAAACTGCGATTAATTCTATAACTATAGGTGTCATCGGCATCATCTTTGATCTTACTTAATTGCATTTGTACGTTTGAAGTGTAAGCGCTGATATAATTAACCGTATCACTCATTCTTGAATCATATTGGATATAAGTGTTTATTGCCAAATTAAATACAACGGTACATACCAATAATAACAGTGAAACATTACATACGATCTTATTAGATCCGGACTTGATAAATATTATAACAAGCAACGCTATAATGCCTGTTATAATCGCAGTTAATATCATGTGATCGCTTTTGTCATCTTTCATAATTAACGATGAAATAACAAAAACAGCTTCAAATGAGGCGATCAAAATTAAGAAAATGATTATTTTACGCTTATCCGGACTCTTGTTTTTTATACGCACAATATTAGCAAAAAAAACAGCGGCTATGAATATAAGTATAAAAACAGATATGTATGAATATCTTGATTGGTAACTGTCTACTTTTTTAAATAGCGAAAAAATAAAAAAGAGAGGCTGCCAGTACAGGAGCAATATTGCAACAGATAAAGCGACAGCCGCAACTATCTTATGTTTTATACGAATAAAGCCCGTAGCGAAGAATAACAACACACCTGTGATCACAAGCGCTCCGCAATAGATAGAAAACGCTGACGTGGTATCATTTGCGCCCAAAGAAAATTTTGGCAGGATGGAAATTATATTGCCATTGAAATCAGGGGAAAGATATTCCCAGTCAAATTTGGATCCACGTCCCTGGTTCAGGTTGAATAATACAGGAAGTAAAAGAGCCATACTGAGAAGAACGCTTGTAATAAGGGAATAAATATATTTAAGTATACTTACTATGTAATGTTTGAATTCCCACCGTTTAGCCTTACTGCAAATAAGAAGTTCAAAAACAAACCATATAATACTAAAAATCAGATTGATCCCACCGGTATACCAGTTAAAAATCATAGATAAGGCCAAAGGAACACTAAACCATATAATGGATTTGCCGGAAATAATTTTATATATACCAAGAACTATAAATGGTAACATATAAACGCCATCCAGCCACATTATATTTTTTGACTGGACAAGGTTGTAATTCATCAGAGCAAATGATACGGAAAGCATAATTGAAAACAACGGTGTTATCCTGTTTTCAAATCTGACTTTAAGAAATATCGCAAAGCTCATTGCACAAAGACTTAGTTTTATGGCTGTCGCCAGATGATAAAAACCAACAAGATTTGTTTTATCAAAAAAAAGGACTAAAAAATTAACAGGCGATGCAAGATAATATGAAAAAACACCAATGGTTCCGCCTCCAAGATAATTAGAATAACTGTAACTTATGCTGTTTTCTCCATTCAGAACATCTTTATAAAAACCAAAAAAATCTAAATATTGAATATCCGCATCATCGATAGCAATAGTATTATTTCCAAAAGGCGCTATATTCAAAAAAAAGAAAACAAAGTATATTATCCCAAATGTTATAAGGGCGGGTATGACAGGTGTAAATATAGATGTGAACTTTCCTGTTGTCGTTTTTTTATTGATATAAGCATTCATAACAATAGTCCTGAATAATAATTATCGACTGATTGTACATTATGATATTACAGGTGTCAATAAAAGACATAATAATAAAAATAATAAAGAAAATTGTCATATAAAAATTGATATTATCGACATAAAAGTATAAAATAGAGAAGTTAAATAACAAATAAGGAGAAAGCCTCCATATGTTTACTTACAGGAAGAAATTGTCTGTTGTATTGCCGGCTTATAATGAAAGTAATGTCATAAACGAAAGCATAGATCGTTTAATATCCGAATTGGATCTGTTTGCTGAAGACTATGAAATAATAATAGTAAATGATGGCAGTGTTGATGATACAAAACAAAAAATTATTGATCTTAAAAATAACCATCCTCAGATCAGATTGATAAGTTACAAAAAAAACAAAGGAAAAGGTCATGCCATAAAACGAGGTCTTTTGGATGCAAATGGAGATATTGTAGTTCTTATGGATGCAGATCTTGATATTCATCCAAGCCAGATAAGAGATTATTTGATACAACTATTGCAACAACATAAAAAAGATAATAAAATTGCGGGAGCAATAGGAAGCAAACTTGATAAGCGTTCAAATGTTGTTTTTCCGTTAAAAAGACGTTTAATGAGTTATAGTTATTATTTATTATTAAAAACCCTGTTCCGACTTGACACAAGAGATACAAATACCGGATTAAAAGTGTTCAACGGCAAAATCATCAAAGATATAGTTCCGCAGCTCGTTATCAGGGGATACGCATATGACATAGAATTACTAAGTATGATATATAAAAAGGGATACAGAGTTTTGTCATTGCCTGTTAATTGTGAATATTCAAGAAATTGTAAAAATGAAAGAATTCAGTTAAAGCATGCATTTGATGTGTTTAATGAGACTCTTACAGTATTTATGCGTAATAATTTAAAAAAATAATGAAATGATAACTTCACACCCCGTGTGATCCCCCATACAAAAAAAACTGTCCTGTTGTAAGAAACGTGACAGTTTTTTTTATCTTTAATTATTTATTTCTAAATTGTCATTTGAATTTTTAAGCAAAAAAGAGTCTGCATCATTCTGCAGACTCTTTATCTCCCGGATCAGTTATTGATAAGCTTACTATTCTCATCATTCCAGCTGTAAAGGGCTCTGACCTCTTCACCTGTCTTCTCAAGAAGATGCTCAGCTGATTCTTTTCTGTACTGCTCAAGCTTCTTTCCGCCGTTCTCCTTCATCTCGTGAATGAACTCTTCTGCGAACTTTCCTGACTGGATGTCGGCAAGGACCTCTTTCATTACTTTCTTGGTCTCATCGGTAATGATCTTGGGGCCTGTAATATAATCACCGTACTCTGCCGTATTTGATACGGAATATCTCATGCCCTTGAAGCCTGACTGATAGATGAGGTCAACGATAAGCTTCATCTCATGAACACACTCAAAGTATGCGCTTCTGGGGTCGTAGCCTGCCTCTACAAGAGTCTCAAATCCTGCCTGCATAAGAGCTGTAACACCACCGCAAAGAACAGCCTGCTCACCGAAAAGGTCGGTCTCAGTCTCCTCACGGAATGTGGTCTCAAGGACACCTGCTCTTGCACCACCGATACCTGCAGCATAAGCAAGCGCCTTATCAAGCGCCTGACCGCTGGCATCCTGATGTACTGCCACAAGACAGGGTGTTCCTTTACCTTCCAGATACTCGCTTCTTACCGTATGTCCCGGAGCCTTGGGAGCGATCATGGTAACATCAACTCCTGCAGGGGGCTTGATACGTCCGTAGTGGATATTAAATCCGTGGGCGAACATAAGCATATCTCCGTCCTTAAGGTTGGGCTCTACATCCTTTGCATACATATCTGCCTGATGCTCATCATTGATAAGGATCATAATAACGTCTGCGCCCTTAACAGCTTCAGCGGTATTAAGAACATCAAGACCCTGAGATTCAGCCTTAGCCTTGGACTTGGAGCCTTCGTAAAGACCGATAACAACATCAATACCTGATTCCTTAAGGTTCAGGGCATGTGCATGTCCCTGACTTCCGTAACCGATAATAGCAACCTTCTTATCCTTTAAAAGAGAAAGATCACAATCCTTTTCATAAAAAATTCTAGCTTCTGACATTTATTTGTCCTCCATTTAAAATAGTATATTGATTAGTTATTTAAATCTGCAAAACCACGGGAAAGTCCCGTAAGTCCTGTTCTTGCTATCTCTGTCACTTCAAAGCCGTTTAAGAGTTCCACAAAGGCTCCCAGCTTATTCATCTCACCCGTAAGCTCGATGATCACAGAGTCAGGTGCTACATCCAGTATCCTGGCGTGAAAAATGTTGGCAAGCGCAACCACATCGCTCCTTTGCGTGACATCGCATTTAACTTTAATAAGTATAAGCTCTCTGCAAACTGATTCATCGGCAGGAAGCTCGGTTATTTCCTTGACATCAATAAGCTTTGCCAGCTGTTTTTCTATCTGCTCAAGAACACCGTCATCTCCCGTAGCAACCACCGTCATGCGTGATACCTTAGGATCCAGTGTCTCACCTACAGTAAGACTGTCAATGTTATAACCGCGTCTGCTGAACAGTCCGGATACTCTGCTGAGTACACCGGAGGAATTCTCCACAAGCAGTGAAAAAACCGCTCTTCTCATTATACGCTCACCTCCTTTTTCCCCAAAAGACTATGATTTTATTATTGTAACAATCTTAAACAAGCTTTGTCAACAATAATAAGCTTTTTAACCGAAAGTTGCCTTCATGGCCTGCTTAAGATCGTTGATGATATCTTCCGGATCCTCAATACCAACGGAAAATCTGATAAGATCATGCGCTATACCTGCCTCTTCAAGCTGTTCATCCGAAAGCTGTCTGTGGGTATGGGATGCGGGATGAAGCACGCAGCTCTTGGTATCTGCCACATGGGTCACAATAGATATAAGCTTAAGGCTGTCCATAAACTTAACCGCAGTAGCCCTGTCACCTTTAAGACCGAATGCCAGTACCCCGCAGGAACCCTCCGGCAGATATTTTTGCTGTAATTCGTGATAAGGATCCGAATCAAGTTCTGAGAAATTCACCCATGCAACGTTTTCATTATCACGTAAGAACTCAGCACACTTAAGAGCATTTGAAGCATGACGTTTCATACGAAGTTCCAGGGTCTCAAGCCCTGCATTTACAAGAAATGCATTCTGGGGTGACTGTATTGAGCCTAAGTCTCTCATAAGCTGTGCCACGCTTTTTGTAATATATGCGCCCTTACCGAATTTTTCAGTATAAGTAAGACCGTGATATGACTCATCGGGAGTGGTAAGTCCCGGGAATTTGTCGGCATATTTAGTCCAATCGAAATTACCGCTGTCAACTATACATCCTCCAACAGACAAAGCATGACCATCCATATATTTGGTAGTTGAATGAGTAACTATATCTGCTCCGAATTCAAATGGACGACAGAAAACAGGTGTTGCAAAAGTATTGTCAACGATAAGAGGCACCCCGTTGTCATGGGCGATCTTTGACCATTTTTCAAAGTCATATACCTTAACAGTAGGATTGGAAATGGTCTCACCGAAAACGCACTTGGTGTTCGGCTTAAAAGCTTTCTGAATTTCCTCGGGTGTAGCGTCTGCGCTGATAAACGTGCACTCTATACCAAGCTTTCTCATGGTTACGTTAAACAGGTTATAGGTTCCTCCGTAAATATCCGCAGAACTGATAAAATGATCTCCCGATTCGCAGATGTTAAACACAGCATAGAAGTTTGCAGCCTGACCGGAGCTTGTGAGCTGGGCTGCCACACCGCCCTCCATGTCACAGATCTTTGCCGCAGTATAGTCACAGGTGGGATTCTGAAGTCTGGAATAAAACCATCCCGACTTTTCCAGGTCAAACAAAGCCCCCATCTCGTCACTTGATTCGTATTTGAAAGTGGTGCTCTGATAAATGGGAAGGGCTCTGGGCTCGCCGTTTTTAGGGCTCCATCCGCTCTGTACACATTTAGTTCCTACTTTGTAATCGCTCATTTCATTCTCCTATCTTTACAGCTTCAATTTTTGTAATAACCTTATTTTCTACTTCCAATATCTTAAAATGATAACCTCCGTAAACGGTTTCAAACTTTTCACCTTCTTCCGGTATGTGCCCCAGTTTAAAGGTCATGAACCCGTTCATGGTGTCGATGTCCTCCAGGTCAAACTCCATCCCCAGCCTCTCGCTCACATCCTCAAGAAGGGTGGTCCCCGCAATGGTATAAGTATCCTTTACGGTCTCAGTAATATCGGCTTCCGGCTTGTCATGCTCATCCCATATATTTCCGAATATCTCCTCAAGGATATCCTCCATGGTGACAAGGCCTGCCGTCTGACCGTATTCATCCACTATAACCGCCATATGAGTCTTTTTTTGCTGCATTTCACGCAGAAGGTCGTTAATGCTTTTTGTCTCCGGAATGATATACGGATCATTCAACAGTCCTTCCCTCTCCTGGGAAAGGGTTTTGATACGCTTGGATTCGTCAAGATATATCCTCACAAGATCCCTTATGTGGAATATCCCGATTATATGATCCAGATCATCGATATAAACCGGATATCTGGAAAAGCCGTCTTCCATGGTACGCCTCATGGCCTCCTCCACCGTGCTTGAAGCATCTATGGCGGAAATCGCCGTCCTGTGGGTCATGATGTCATGAGCATCTTTTTCCGAAAACTCCACGAAGTTGATAAGCATATCCACCTCGCCGGGCTCCAATGCACCGCTATCAGCCCCGTCCTTTACCATGTTCTTAAACTCTTTTTCGGTTATGTCCTCCTCTTTGCTTACTTCATCACCTGAGAGTTTTTTCTTCAGTTTTGAAAAAAAATTCTCTCGTTCCTTCTGTTCTCGGGGGTGATCATCTTTCATTTTTTATTCCTTTCAAATATCCAAATTCCATTTGTCATAAAAGTAATCATGGGTACCAACACATTTCCCGTCAAGAAAATATCTTCTGGGAATGCGCTTTCCTATATCGCAGACAAACTCATAGTGAAATGCTCCCTCGGCAATGCCGCAGACCTCTTCAACGGAAATGAATTCATCTCCGTCTTTTCCGGTCAGGGTTACATCATCTCCCCTTTTTACACCGGGAATGTCTGTAACGTCGATCATAAACTGATCCATGCAGACTCTGCCTATGATCGGAGCCCTTTTACCCCGGATAAGCACCTCTCCTTTGTTTGTCAGTCTTCTTGGATAGCCGTCCCCGTACCCGACGGATACGGTTGCTATGACGGTAGGCTTATCCGTCACGAATGTGGCACCATAACTGACTCCCTCTCCCGGATCCACATCCTTAACCATAACCACTTTTGCGGTCCACCTGATGGCCTGGGTAAGAGAGACGTTTTCCTTATTGACCTCATCCGAAGGATACATGCCGTACATTGAGATCCCCAGGCGCACCATGTCAAGGTTGGTGTCCTTCATATCTATGGTGGCTGCGGAATTGTCACAATGTTTATATTCAAATTTTATGCCTTCACTGCGGCATGCATCGATTATATCGCAAAGCTCTCTGTACTGTCGCC
Organism: uncultured Lachnospiraceae bacterium; assembly: GCA_902764045.1. GTDB lineage: Bacteria > Bacillota > Clostridia > Lachnospirales > Lachnospiraceae > UBA4285. The sequence goes on along the minus strand of CACWUI010000006.1, from coordinate 1,684 downwards.
CGGCATGTGTTTTATCACGCTCATCAGCTTTTGCAAAATGTGTAAATATCCCTCTTATCTCAAGTCCGGGAAGGGTATTTATCTCTTTTATAAGCTTTACGCTTTCTTTCACGGGTTCCATGCCTATTCGGCGCATCCCCGTGTCCAGCTTTATGTGACAGAAAGCTTTTTTCCCCTGTCTGAGGCCTTCTTCAGAAAGCTTTACGGCTGTTTCCATGTCAAAAACCGTGGCGTCTACGTCATGCTCCACCAAAGGTCCGTATTCTTCGGGAAACACATAGCCCAGTATAAGGATGTTTTTTGTAACACCGTTCATCCGAAGATTAACTGCCTCGGGTAATGTTGCTACGGCAAAGTAATCCGCCTCATCCGCAAGGGCTTTGGCCAGCGCCACATCACCGTGACCGTAGCCGTTTGCTTTTATAACCGCCATGCATTTGGTGCCGGGTGCCGTAAGCCCCATAAGTGCTTTCACGTTTTCTTTTATCGCACTCAGATCTACGTCAGCGCATGATCTGTAAAATTCGTTCATAAAGATAATCCTGCCTCAAATCAACTCATGACATTTTAGCACATCTGACAGCGCCTTTACAATGTCGGAAGCTATCATGGAACTCTTACCCAGCCCGGCTGCCGCACCATCCCCGGCAAGACCGTGAAGATATACTCCCGTTACCGCCAGGTCGACTCCCTCAAGCCCTCTTGCCGCCAGTCCTCCCAATATCCCTGAGAGCACATCACCCGAGCCTGCTGTAGCCATGCCTGAATTGCCCGTGGGATTAATGATAAGGCTTTCTCCGTCACTTATAAATGTAACAGAGTCCTTTAAGACCGTGATCACATTACACTTTAAAGCGATCTCTTTTGCCGCTGCAAGCTTATTTTCTTTTATAAATACAGGTTCTTTTCCCAGAAGCCTTGCCGCCTCTCCTATATGAGGCGTGAAGATCACGGTTGGATCATCAGGGAAACGATAACCCCCATGTTCGGATGCAATAATATTTAATGCATCCGCATCCACGATCAGGGGACAGGAAAAATCGTTTAAAACCATACCGGTGATCTGCTTCGCCCTTTCATCCGCAGAAAGTCCCGGTCCCAAAACCAGGCTGTCAGCTTTCACAAGTTCATCCTCTAATACCCCGGGATCCTCATCGCAAATGATTATGCATTCGGGAAGCCTTGCAAGAAGAGGCCCCCTGTTATCCTCATGGGTATAAACCTTTATCATTCCGCAACCGCTGCGCAGCGCAGCTTCGGCAGAAAGAGCCGGGGCTCCCCCGTAAAGCTTCGACCCCGCTATTATCAACGCGGTGCCATAGGTTCCTTTGTGGGAATCATCTTTTCTTTCGGGTATATTTTTCAGATCATCTGCATCAGACACAAATAATTTTCCATCCGACAATTCTGCTCCGGAACCAAAGTATTTAACTTTTTCGGAAAACGTGATTTTATGCATGATTCGCCTTTCTTAATATAAATCCCTTAAAACCAAAAAAGGGCTTGCACACCAAACCCTTAAAGATCAAGATTTTTTCTTTTCACGCTCAAGCGCCGCCATAAATGACAGTCTCATAAGACTCTCCGTAAGATTAACATTTTCAACAACCACATCATCACCAAGGTGGAGATCCGTGTGGGCAAAGTTCCATATCTGCTTTACGCCGTTATCAACCAATACCTG